>CAZUPX010001279.1:0-5241 GCA_964622155.1 uncultured Planctomycetaceae bacterium
TCGACCAGCCGCGGTCCGCCCGCCGACTCGGACACGAGCATCTGATAACCCTCGTGATCGTCGTTCACGTTGAAGTCGCCGGTGAGAATGACCGGCTTTCTGCCCGCGTGCTCGGCCAGCCAGCCGCGGATCAGCTTGCCCGACTCGATGCGGGCCTGATTGCCGCGATGGTCCCAGTGCGTGTTCAAATAGAGGAATTCGCGATTGCCGTCGGACCGGTCTTTGAGCCGGGCCCAACTGACGATCCGCGGCAGAGCGCTGTCCCAGCTCTTGCTGCCCGGCCGCTCGGGAGTCTCGCTGAGCCAGAACGTACCCGAGTCGACCAGGGCAAAGCGGGACGTCCGGAACATGAGTGCCGAGAATTCGCCGCCGCGCTTGCCGTCTTCGCGTCCCACGCCGACCAGCGTGTGGTCGCTCAGGTTCGCCGTCAGGTAGTCGGCCTGAGTGGCCAACGTCTCTTGCGTGCCGAGCAGGTCGGGATCGAACTTGCGAATGACCGACAGCAATAATTCCTTGCGCTTGTTCCACGAGTTCTCGCCGTCGGGCGCAGTGGCGTAACGGATGTTGAAGCTCATGACTTTCAGCGGCGCCTCGACGGCCATCGAAGCGGCGGCCCAGAGCGCGACAACGACGATACACAGAGGGAAATTGACCGTTCGGGCCATGACTGATATCTCCGTCAGCAGCGTTAATTCATCCCTCGGCCACTTCGACAAACACTTTGAGCGCCGCGGGGTCGTCGACTAGCGCTCGCATCACGGCTTGATAGTTGTCCAGGCCACGAATGGGAGTCGTCAGGATCCGCTCGATCACGCCGGGGTACATCACGTCGCCCAGCGCCAAGTCCCTAATGCCCATTTCGAAATGCTCACGGTTGGCGTTGACCGATCCCAGCAGCAGCTTGTTGCCCAGCACCCAGTCGAGATTCACCTTGTCGGATGGGACCTCGATGTGTTGCAGGCCGCCCGTCACGCTGGTCCACACCAACACGCCGTTATGACCCAGAAGCTGCATCGACGCGAAGGCCATAATGCTCGAACCGGTCGCATCGATGATCAGGTCGGCCTTACCCACCTGCCGTGTCAGCTCTTGCGGCGGCGTGCGAGCGGTGCTGATGTAGTGCGCGCCCAAGGCTTCGACGATCTCGCTTTTAAGCGACGGCGGCTCGGTTCGGGCCAGCGTATAGACCTCCATGCCCCGCAGCCGCAGCACTAGCGTGGTCAAGAGGCCGATCTGCCCGGCGCCCATGACGTAGGCGATTCTGGGCCGCCACACGCGCAGCCGGCGCTGCACTTCAAATGCTTGTTGCACGGCCTTGGTCGCGCAGCTCATCGGTTCGGCCAGGACGTGCAGGTGCTTGAGGCCGACCGGCATCTTGACGATGAACTCGGCGTCGTCGACGTAGAACTCAGTCAAGAATCCGTGCAGCAGGTTGATGCCCCGCTCATAGTACACCTCCTCGCTGGTCATGTCCGAGGTGCCGATCTGGTCGTAGATCGAGCCACCAGGCCGACGGACGGTGGCCGTCACGTAGTCGCCGGGCTTGACGTGCTTCACGTTGGGGCCAATCACCTCAACGACGCCGAACGACTCGTGCCCCAGCACCAGGAAATCGTAGCCGGGAGGCGCCGCGCCGTACTTGGCTTCGTTGATCTCGCGGTCGGTGGCGTCGACACCCACTTTGAGCACGCGCACCAGCACACCCCGTCCGCGCGGCACGTCGTCCAGCTTGGGCTTCGGCAGATCGGCCAGGTGCACGCTGTTGGGTTTGCCCGGCGTGACGGCGACGGCTTGCATGGTGCGGACTCAGGTGACGATTGACTCGCGCGGGAAAGGCCGGGGAAACCATCAGCCTAGTCCGTGGGAGATCGTTGTCAACGCACTCGGCGGTGCGGGGAAGCTCACGCTGACGAAACCGGCCGGCCGCGGGTAAAACCCGGCTAGTCACCAACGGTTGATTCGAGCTATAGTCTATTTCATAAGTCCGTGATCATCTCGCGTAATTCCGGAGCTCGTCACCTTGAACTGGCAAGATCGGATTGTTGTCGACGCGAATGTGTTGGTCGGTAAACCGATAATTAAGGGCACGCGAATCTCCGTTGAATTCGTTGTCGACCTTTTGGGGCGAGGGTGGACTGTCGAGCAGATTCTGCGCGAATACGATCACTTGACTGCCGACGATGTTCAGGCATGCCTGGCGTACGCCAGTGATGTATTGAAGTCCGAGCGAGTGTGAGACTGTTGCGGCGTGAAACGTGATGAACTGGAGCCGTTTGTTCGGCAGTTGCTTGCGAATCTAAGGAGGCCCGGCCGTGCCCAATACAACAATCGTTTTTGGAGTAGTTCTTGGCGCCATTGGCCTGTTCGGCTATTTCGGTTCGGCTTCTGAAAACCCGAGCCCGACGGCACTAATCCCCGCCGGCTTCGGGCTGGTGTTGATCGTGTTGGGGATCGTGGCGCATCGTCCGGCGGCGCGGATGCACGCGATGCACGCAACGGCAGCGATCGCGCTGCTTGGCTTCGCTCTCGCCGGCTGGCGAGCGTACATGAACCTTGGCAAGCTTGTGTCCGACGACGTGAGAGAGAGGCGTCCTGTCGCGATGACCGCGTTGATGTCCCTGGTTTGTCTCGTGTACGTCATCACATGCATTGGTTCGTTCGTCGCCGCACGTCGCCGACGTGCTCAATACAAAGCGTGATCGCGCGAGCGACGCATTGCGATCGAGGTGCCTCGTGAAACGCCACAAGTGGCTTGCGCTCTGGCTGTGCGGAATCATCGCACCGACATCCATAGAATGTTGCCCGCTGTGGGCTGACGATGCGACGTGGACCAAGGAAACCGTCGTCTACAAAACCGTTGGGCCGACGAAGATCGAGGCCGACGTCTATCGCCGCAACGGAAGCGTCAAGCGGCCGACGGTCGTGTGGATTCACGGCGGGGCGCTGATCGTCGGCAATCGCAATGGTGTGCCACGAAACATCGAGCGGCTGTGCCGCGACGAGAACTACGTGCTCATTTCGCTCGACTATCGCTTGGCGCCCGAAGTCAAGTTGCCGGCCATCATCGAGGATATCCAGGACGCATTCCGCTGGATTCGCGCCACCGGCCCGGACAGATTCCACCTCGATCCAAACAAACTGGTTGTGTGCGGCGGGTCGGCGGGCGGTTACCTGACGATGATGACCGGCATCTGCGTCGAGCCCAAGCCGACCGCACTGGTGGCTTACTGGGGATACGGCGACATCGACGGCCCGTGGTACGTGACGCCTTCGGAGCACTATCGCAAGCGGCCGCTCGTGAGCAAAGAGGAAGCACTCGGTGTGGTCGGCGGCGCGGTGACCACAGGCGAAAACAGCGGTCCACGCGGAAAGTATTATCTTTACCTGCGGCAGAACGGACTCTGGTGTCGCGAAGTGTCGGGCTTCGATCCGGCGACCGAGCGAGCAAAGCTCGATCCCTACTGCCCGGTGCGAAACATTACGTCGGCCTATCCGCCAATCGTGATGCTTCACGGCACGGCCGACACCGACGTGCCGTACCAGGAATCAGCCGACATGGCCGCGGCCTTGAAGAAGCAGGGCGTGCCGCACGAGCTGCTCACCGTCGAAGGGGGCGGTCACGGCCTCGGCGGCGATGGCGGCGACCAGCGGGTGATCGCCGAGGCCCACGAGCGCGCGCTGGCGTTCATGCGAGAGCAGCTTGAAGAATAGGCGACAGGCCGAGCGGGCATGCCTGCGCGCCGGCACGTGAATTGCTGCAACCATCCGTTAGAACTACAGCTCACTTCGCCGGAAAAGCAGCAACTAGTCGCCTTCATGCGACAGTTGCAGGTAATTGAAGCGGAGAGAGTCACTGACTTAATAATGAGTCCCCTCCCTGAAGCCAGCAGTTATATCTCGACGCCTGTTTCGTCACCCGCCGAATCTGCAAACCATCGGACGGATTGCTGGTTTTCAGTTGGCTGGCGAAAGGATTCGAAATCCTCAGCAGTGTATAGACGAAAGCTCAGGCAGCGACCTTTCTTAATTTCCTCGATCATTTCTGGATGGCTCAGGCGATCCTGCCAATACTTGATATCTCCGTCGAAACGCGCATATTGCCACACGTAGCTCCATTTTTTCCTCGCCCTCACGAACCACCGTCGCGTGCCCGACAAACAAGAAAAATACAAGTCAAGCGAGTTGCGGTTGCAATCGCGGTTTGCCGAGATTTCACGCTGAAAAAATGAAAGGATCGCCGGGTTCGAGACGCCCTTCCGCTTGAGCGCCAACTCCCAATTGGCCCAGTCATCGTCTGGAATGGACTGCTCAACTTTTTGTGTAACGGCTTTCACGTGTGATGCCTTCATGTCGGATGTTACGCTTCCGCACTCACGCTCATCATCGGTCCCGGAAAAGACAATCAGTTTGCACGCCATTTCGGCGAAGGAGTGGTGGACAACGCTAACTTCGTTTAGTTTCACCCCGAATCGTTCCAAGTCGTCGTAGACAGATGAAAACGAAGGATTGCATTTTGAGGTCGACGTTTCATAGGCAAGGACAATAGACCGGTGGTTTACGTCAGGGTGTCGAAAGTTCCGAAGTCTGTCGACTAGGGTCTGGAACTCGCCTTGGTTTCTGGAGCGGGCGCCACCTTTCCAGCCCGTTTGAAGGCCATTCAAGTCCAACCGGGGACGAATGACGTAAAACTTGAACTCGATCACAGCGTTGTCAGTGCCACGCTGCGCAAGCAAATCGACACGAATGGGCCGTTCCGAATGGCGAGGGTTCCATTCGGTTTGAAGTTTGGCGCCACGGCGCGCCAGTTCGACCATAGCCAAAAACCGAAATGTGAATTCATTGACGTTTTCAACGGTGACCAAATCCACATCCGCCTTCAGCCGGATCATCGCTGCTGAGAGCGCTTCAAGCAGTAGATCACGCATGATGTCAGACTCCAATCTGCGCGATAGGGCTAATTTGATGAAGTTTGATAAAGGAAGCCGTGCCACGAACCTCGAGCGAATATTGCGCGGATGTGCACGGATTCCGGTGCCCTCTTCCTCACACCAACTCTCGAATCGGCTCGCCGCCCTCGACGAGATTGCGCGGTCGTCCGCGCGAATCGAGATAAGTGACATCCAAAGGCACGCCCATGTGGTGGTAGATCGTAGCCGCCAGATCGCCCGGCGTGACGGGCCGAGATTTGATCTGGCCACCGTCGCGCTCGCTCGATCCGATCACCTGCCCGTGCCGCATGCC
>CAZUPX010001280.1:0-2231 GCA_964622155.1 uncultured Planctomycetaceae bacterium
CCGGGCGACCCTGGGGCTTTGGGAAGGCTGCAGGCCGGTCTGGAAGGGGTGTTCTCTGACGCCCCACACGGCTTCGAAGCGGCGGCCGGCAAAGGCGCGCAAGATCGGCCTCGCTCCTCATCTATCTAGTGAGCGCGATGCACGCGGGAGCGAGCGTTGGCCCGACCCAGGCAACTGACCAAAAGGAGACAAGCGATGCCAGACGGAAAACGAAAGCGTCGACACTCCACGAATCGCACTAAGCAAGCCTGGTACGCCACGCATCGCGCGCGGAGATTCCGCCGCCGATTCGGACTGGAGGCTGTTGCCGCATAGCACCGTAAGGGCGCCTTCGCAGCGAACCACGATCATGGATCAGAATTCAACCATCCACGTCGGGAACTCAATGGTCCTGCAGGCGGCAGTGCCCGACTGCGCGATCCCCGGCTGGCCGTTCGAGCCTGGCTCGATTGGGCCGTACTCCCTCGTCGCTACTCTGGGAAGGGGCGGCATGGGAGTGGTCTACCTGGCGGTTCGATCGAAGTCTGAACTTGTCGCGGTCAAGACGTTGAACCCTGAGCTTAGGACCGATGCTCACGCCATTGCCCGCTTTGAACGCGAGATCGACCTTGCCACGCGTTTCGAGCACCCCAACGTCGTGCGAGCCGTCGATTCCGGACACTACCGAGGGGTCCCGTTCCTGGTGATGGAATACCTGGATGGCATGGACCTGTCGCGCCTGTTGGATTGTTGTGGTCCGGTGTCCATTGCCGATGCTTGCGAAATTGCACGACAGATGGCCTTGGGACTGGAGGGCATCCACCGCCGCGACGTCATTCATCGCGACATCAAACCGGGCAATGCGCTGGTCACCCGGCAGGGAACGGTCAAGGTGCTGGACATGGGACTGGCCTTTCTTGCGGGAGAGAAGGCAAATCCCGGCGGGCTCGCCGTGTCCGACCAATGCGTAGGAAGCCTTAACTACATGGCTCCTGAGCAGTTTGAGGACAGTTGGTCAGTCACTCCGGCTGTCGACCTCTACGGTCTGGGCGCGACCCTGTTTCAACTGCTATGCGGAGTTCCGCCGTTCCATGGAGCGCTATCCAACCGCCCACTGAAGACGTATCTTGCGGCCGCCACTCGCGAGGCGCCGCCCCTGACGTTGCGCCGCCCGGACGCGTGTGAGCCGCTGGCTGCGCTGGTCGCTCGCTTGTTGTCAAAAGACCCACGCAAGCGCCACGCTTCGGCGGCGACCTTGGCCGATGCGCTACATTTGTTTGCCGACGACAGCGATTTGACCAATTTGATCAATGCCGCCGATGCGCAGGCGCGTTCGCGAAGGCTGCTGGACGGACACGCGTCAAGCACGTCGAACGATCGCTTGTCCATGACGATCGACTACGCGGTCTGACCCACGGCTAATCCTTGCCCACGGGAATTCCGAGGAGCGGCTGCTCTTCAGGGTTTGCTTGCCACCAGGGCTGCTGCTTACTCGATGATTCGCGGCGTGTCGAGTTAAAAGGCTCCAGCCGACCTAGTGCAAAGGAGATGGCTTCCTTGCTGCTGACACTGCCGTTGTGATCTGCATCGGCGCGGAGGTCTCGCAGGCCTTGCAGCAGATACATCGTGAACTGGCCGGAGTAAGAACGGGCGCCCTTGGGATCGACCCGGCGTTCGTACGCTTGCTGATTACTACCGCAAGCAAATAGGGCGACTAACCGTCGTTCTGGCGACTTGGTCGAGTCTTCCAATTCCTGCCAATACTGACCGCAGACCTGTGGGCCGTTCTTCCGTTCTGCCATGGGTAATCCGCGTGACACCGTTTCATCGTCCTCGAGGTCTTTGGTGGTGGTTCCGGCATGGCAGCAATCCATGACCACGGTGATGTTGTGAGCCGGCAGATCCTCCAACCACAACGCCAGTTCGTCGTCGATGAGCAGATTCTCGCCGGAGCTCGTCGCGTCAAATAAACAAAGAGCTTCGTCGAGATCGTCGTCCTCATCGCGCGGCTTTCGGTCGGCGATCTGAGTTCCGTGGCCGGCAAAATAGAGAACGAAGGAGTCGCCGGGACGCATTTGCCGTGAGAGGTTTTCAAAAGCAGTTTTCACGCCCTCATAGCTTGCCTGAGGACCCGTAAGTTGGCAGACATTCTTGCTCTCAAACCGGAAAAGCTCCTTGAGCACTCTTGCGAATTCGGCGGCGTCCGTCTCGGCGCCGCGCAGAGCGCGCGGCTTCGCTCTGTCTTCCACCCT
>CAZUPX010001281.1:0-1687 GCA_964622155.1 uncultured Planctomycetaceae bacterium
GCCAGTCAATTTCCACACCGGCAATCTGCGAGTTTTCGCGGGCCCGCTCGAGCAAAGCGGGCGTGAGATCAAGGCCCGTGACACTCGCACCCAGGCGCGCGGCCGTGACGGCCACCACGCCGGTTCCGCAGCCGACGTCCAGCACGCGCTGTCCGGCGTGCACCTTGGCGTGCTTCACCAATTGAGCCGCCACGGAAGTGGTGAACACCTCGAGCGGCGCGAAATGCGCCCAACCGAGCTTATGTGCCGCCTTGAACGACTCAAAAGGATCCATGTTCACCGTGCTCGCGCTCGAACGTCGGGCATCAACGATTTTCCAAGTTAAGACCTTAAGTCCCGCCGGCCTCCGTTGTCAACCGCTCGAAGTCAGAAAGCGGCGCACTCAGCGCCCGGGCCCAAATCGACGCCGGTATGGTGGCGGTGATCCAAGCCTGGCCCGGTCTGCCCGAGGCGATCCGGGCGGGCATTCTGGCGATGGTTCGGGCGTCAGATTGACGGACGTCGGCCGTTGCGGAGTTGACATCGGATCGCTGTTGAACACCAGCGGCGCTCGTCGCTGGTCCGGGGGCGCGAAGTCTTGAACTCGTCCGCTGTCTTTGGCAGACTTGAGACTGCAACGAAAGTGCTCATTGCGCTGGATCGACCACTCTCACTCTCAGGAATCTTCCTCCAATGATCATGTCTCGAGTGCAGCCCGTTCCCAGACAAGCGGTCCTCAAGGTTTTCATCGCGACGTTGGCAATCCTGTTTGTTTCCGCTTCGATGGCGCGGGCCCAGGTCGCGCAAGCGGAGCCGGAATATACCGGCGACGATCGCATCGAAAAATGGAAGGGCAAAACGGTGCTTGCCGTCACGCCGCATCCCGACGACGAAACGTTCACTTCCGGTGGGCTCTTGTCGATGCTGGCCGCCAATGGGAACAACGTGCAGATTCTGATCTACACGACCGACAACGCCGGCTCGAACGATCCGGAGATGACCAAGGAGAAGCTGGCCGAGATCCGCCGCCGCGAGGAAGAAGACGCCTGCGCGATTCTCGGCATCCCCAAGAATCATATCACCTGGCTGGGTCACGACGACGGCATGCTGGAATACGTCGATCGCCGCGAGCTTACCAAGCAGGTCGCCCGTGAGATTCGCCGCCATCGCCCCGATGCGGTGCTGTCGATCGACCCTGGCGCGCCGTACGAGCAGTGGCACAAGAGCGACCATCGCAGTGGGGCTGTGATCACGGCCGACGCCATGCGGGCCGCGGCATGGCGACTGTATTTTCCCGAGCTGGAGCGCGAGGGTTTTAAGCATCACAACGTGCCCGTGGCGTTTTTCTTTTTCTCGAACCAGCCCAACTACACCGTCGACATCACAGACGTGCTCCAGAAGAAGGCCAAGGCGGCGGCCGCGCACACGAGCCAGTTTGGCGCGATGCTGACGAGCTACGACCCCACCAAGCTGGACGAAAGGCGCGAGAACCTGGCCAAAATGCTCATGGCCAGCCCCTTGATCAAGCGGAAGAACGGGCGAGTGGTTGAGGAGTTTCGCAGATCGACCGCCTATGGGGGATAAGATTCACTGACCCAAGAATCGTCGTTGCCGTGCAATTCCCCTTTTCTGCTGCCTGTGATATGCGTCGTTGCGCCCAAAAGCTAGCCGTGTTAACGGACTGTTGAGGGGCCAGGAATGCGATTAC
>CAZUPX010001282.1:0-1504 GCA_964622155.1 uncultured Planctomycetaceae bacterium
GAAATGCCACTATTTCCCGACGATTTCCCAAGCTGTTCGAGTCCCTCATCGCCCATTCGGTCTTGGAACAACGCGGAGTCGTGCGTGAAACTTTCCATCGCGATTTATTCGATCGCCGCAGTGCTGCTTGCGATCGCCGGCTGGACACCGAACATCCTCGCGGCGGAGCCTACCGCCCGCCCGAACGTCATCCTGATCATGACCGACGATCAAGGGTGGGGCGATTTCGGGTTTCACGGCAACCCGCACTTGAAGACGCCGCATCTCGACCGGCTGGCCGCGGGCTCGATTGAGCTGGCGAATTTTTATGTCTCGCCGGTTTGCAGTCCCACGCGCGCCAGTCTGATGACCGGCCGCTACAACTATCGAACCGGCGCGATCGACACGTTTCTCGGTCGTTCGACCATGGCGCCCGACGAAGTGACGCTGGCCGAGATGTTCGCGGCGGCCGGCTATCGCACGGGCATCTTTGGCAAATGGCACCTGGGTGACAACTACCCATGCCGTCCGATCGACCAGGGTTTTCAAGAAGCGCTCGTGTGTCGTGGCGGTGGGCTCACTCAGCCGTCCGATCCGCCTGGCAATCACTATCTCGATCCGGCACTGCTGCACAACGGCCGCGAGGAGACAGTGCGCGGCTACTGCAGTGACGTTTTCACCGACGCGGCGATGCGGTTTGTCGAGGCGCACGCGCGTGAGCCTTTCTTCGCCTATCTGGCCTTCAACTGCCCGCATACTCCGCTGGAGGTGCCGCCGGGCTACGCGGCGCAGTATCAAGGGCTCGGCCTGGATGATGACACGGCGAAGGTCTATGCCATGATCGCCAACATCGACGACAACCTCGGCCGGTTGTTTGCGAAGCTTGACGAGCCAAACCTAAAATTGGCGGACAATACGATCGTGGTTTTCCTTCCCGACAATGGTCCGCAGCAGCCGCGGTTCAATGGCATCTTGCGCGATCGCAAAGGGAGTGTCTTCGACGGGGGCATCCACGTGCCGTGCCTGGTTCGCTGGCCGGGTAAGCTCGCGGCCGGCTCGAAGATTTCACAACTCGCGGCGCATATCGACATTGCCCCCACGCTGCTCGAAGCTTGCGGCGTCGAGCGACCAGCCAGTGTCAGGTTTGACGGGGTGAGCCTGTTGGGCGTGCTGCGTGGTCAACAAAAAGAGATTGGCGACCGACGATTATTCTTCCAATGGCATCGCGGCGATCGGCCGGAATTGTTTCGCGCCTGCGCGGCTCGCTTCGGTCAGTACAAGCTCGTGCAGCCCGTCGGGCGCGAGGGCACCGGACCGCTGGCGCCGGACTGGGGCTTGTACGATATGGCGGCCGATCCAAGCGAGCGGGACAACCTGATCGCCTCGCGCCCGGAATTGACCAATGAGATGAAAGCCGCCTACGAAAAGTGGTTTGCCGACGTCAGCAGCATGCGCGGATACCCGGCGCCCAAGATCATCGTCGGCACGAAGCACGAAAACCCGGTCACTCTGACGCGCCCGGATT
>CAZUPX010001283.1:0-5876 GCA_964622155.1 uncultured Planctomycetaceae bacterium
GCCGCCATTATGTCGGCTTTGCTGCGGTCGTTCTCTCGGCACCGCATTGCCCAATCGCGGCCGGGGTGAACGACATCCCAAGGTGAGCGCTGCTGATTGTAGCGCCCGCTTCCCGGATCGTGGTTCCCGTAACCGTCCAAGTGAATGTTCCAAATCGGCGCGAATCGTTGAATCAAGAGCGATTCGCCCAAGGGAATCCAGATATCTTCGACAACGAGATATCGGCAATGGAAATCCTCGATCGCGAGGTTCGTCGCTTGCCTCAGGGAATCGGCATGCTCCGCCAAGCGATTGTAAAGAACGCGCGCGGGAGCGACGCGCAACGGTGAGGCGATCAACGCGTTGCGGAAACGCTCGTATTGCGAACGCCCAGGTCGAGCACAGTCCTCGCAAATGAGTACCCATCAATGAGGACGATGGGATTCTTTCCGACCTCCGTTGCTTCGGCGATCGCAGCCCTCGAGAAATGACTTGTGGTGACCACAGCGCCTCGCGCGAAGGGTTGAAGACTGCCGCGTAACTCGGCGACTTCCCGTCGGCCGACGGTGTGCAACCAGCGTTTTGCCTGCACTTGCAACAAAAGGCCACGGACTGGCCACATGTTCATTCCCGCGAAGGCATTTACATCGATGCCGCCGTCTTGGCTAAACCTTGTTACGCAGACTTTTTCAAATCCGGCGGCATGAAGCGTCACTTTCACGATTTGTTCAAATTCCTCAGCCGGCGTTGCGAGCAAGCGGCGGCGCTCCATCTCGGCGTTCAGAGATCGCTCGTGATCATCCCGGAGTTGCGCGTCTGCCGACTCGATAATGACTTCGCGTTCGTCGGACGCTATCGCGTTCAGAACCTTGCGAGCACCGAGCAATTCGCGAGCCTGTTCGCGGTCTTGCGATACGACAACCGACGATGGGTTCAAATGAATGAAGAGCTCAAAGACCCAGACGTGGCGCATCTGGCGTTCGGTGTCGAGTTGAACCTCTGGATAGTGGCGAACGTACTCAAGGAGCCCAAGAAACTTCCAACGCTTTGCGCCGATGCTCTTGTCTCTGCGTGAACCAATTAGTTGGAAGCCGTAAATCGGAAAGTCGTTTTCAAGCTGCTCAGGGATTCGTTTGTTTATCCCGGCGAGAGTTTGATCGCCGGTGCGGCCCGCGCCTGTGTATATGAGAAATTCTCCCTCGATTCGGTCGTGATATGGGTTTTCGGCAGCTTGTTTGCCGCTTGGGACGGAAGTCAGAACGACCATCCGCCTCACGCTTGAATCAGCTTGCAGCGACACGCGAATGCCCCCTGCATTTCCAACTTGCAGCTCGGCCTGTATTTCCGCGCTGGAATACAAGTCGCCTACGTGAAATGCCGGTGGGCCGGCCAACGGGTCGTCGCGATGCAGCATCGTGAAGTGTCAATCGTGAACAATCTCGCCGAGGTCGCGTTCGCCCAATTTGACTACCTGCCCCAATGATCGAACGTCGGCGCGCAATAGTGTCTCGTACCGTCGGCCAAACACGTCGTCCGCCGCAAGGTTCGCCCTGGCAGCGTCGCAGCGCAGCAAGGCCTCGACGCGCGATTGCATAATCTTACATTCGCGGACCAAACGTTTTACGACAATGCGTCGTACGGGCCTATGCGCCGAGTCTCCGCGTCTTGAATGGGTCATCGTAAGGTTATCCTTTCATCAATCGCGAGCAGATTATTCGTCCGCGTGGTCACATCGGCCCCTGTGTCCGAGTCGTGATTTTGGCAAGCGACAGTTGGGACAACCCTTGTGGCGATGCCAAAAACATCCATGAATAAAAATGACCTTGCGCCGGCTGGCGAAAACCATATCCGGCCGCCCCGGCAATCGCCCATGCAACCGATACCGAAAGCCCATCGAGTGGACTAGCCGCCGCACCGCCAATTCGGGCTTGGTATTCTTCGACCGAACCAAGCCCATCCGTTCGCTTCGTTGCTCGCGGGTTAGCGTATCCATGTTGCGACAAACCTAGCGTTCCGCTAGCATCGCCTGTAGCGCACAAAGGTACACTGTCGGCGTGAATGCTGTCAAGCGCAAAACGGCCAAATTAGTGTACAGATATATCGCACCACCTATTGATTGATCGGCAACAGTTGATACAACATACAGAACTTGCTTTCCCCGGTGGAACTGGGCGAATAGGCCGCTCCGAGGGAAACCGGAACCGGTTCACAATGAAGGGAATCCGCCATATGTCCAAGAAACCTGAGATTAGGCCGGGAAGCAAAACCCCGGTGTCGGGCCAATATCAAACCATTGGTCCGCGCGGTGGCAAGGGAGCCGAAGTAACCGCAGTGAAGGGCGAGCCCCTCCCGCCCGCTCCTCAAGCCGGCTCGACATACAAGCTGGTCGATGCCACCAAACACAAGTCGGGAAAATAGGCCGAAGCCCCGCCCCGCACGTTTGCGGGTCGGGGCTTTTTTCTTGCACAGGGATGAAAGGCAATGGACGAACAAGAAACGTTAGAACCAAAACTGACGGAGATTTTCAACCAAACGCGGATGAATAAGTGTACCGAAGTCTGGCAGGGACTCTTGAACAACTGGATTACGACCAAGGTCTTCGATTGTCGAATAGTTGCCGACGAACCATTAAATGGTAAGACACTTGAAGAACTAGGCAAGACCTATCTTTCGGTCGGCGTCGGAACCGATCTGACACGATTGCCGTTGCTCGATTCGTTGATCGTGTTCGACATGCTGAAGCAATACAACGTCAATCTTCAGGCGAACAAGACTCAGCTAAAGAACTTCAAAATCAAAACTGAATATACGCAATCCGAAGTGTTCGCGCTCTTGGATGAAATTCACCAATCCGGAATTCCTGTTGAGGTTCGATCGTCGGAATAGGGGTGGTCCGACTGTGAAGCGACAAGGCCGTTTCCAGCGCGCCCTCGTGCGTGACTTGCTCCCGCCCATATTCGCGCAGCGCGGCGTAGTATTCGCGGATCGCTTTGTCGGTGGGCTTGAGGGAGCCGGGCATCGGCGCTTCGGCGGGCAACGTAAGTTATCCAGGTATTGTAGCGGGCCACATGCGCGCAAACGAGCCGTCGTCGCGACGATCAAAGTCGGTGGCCTGGCGATGAAGGACAAAGCGCGAGGATGGGCCGATCAATTCACGACTCAGTCACGGCCACAATCCCGCCTTCGATTGCCGCGACGATGCGGTCCAATTGCTCGATGCTCACCGACAGCGGCGGCATGATGACCAGCACGTTGCCCAAGGGGCGCACCAGCACGCCCTGCCCGCGGGCGAAGTCGCAGACCCGCAGCCCCATTTTTTCTTCCCACACATAGGGCTCCTTCGTCCGCCGGTCGCGGACCAGCTCGACGGCGCCGATCATGCCGCATTGCCGCACATCGCCAACGTGCTCGTGCTCGGCGAGTCGCTCAAGATGCTCGCCGAGGCGGGTGATCTTGGGCTGTAATCGGTCGAGGGTCTGCTCCTCGTCGAAGACATCGAGTGTGGCCAGGGCCACGGCCGCGCCCAGTGGATTGCCGCCGTAGGTGTGGCCGTGAAAGAACGTCTTGCTTTGGGCGTGCGTTCCCAAGAATGCACGCCAGATCTCGCCGGTCGCCAGCGTGGCCGCCACGGGCATGTAACCGCCGCTGAGCCCCTTGGCCAGGCAAAGCAGGTCGGGCGTAACCTGTTCGCGCTCGCAAGCGAACATCGTGCCGGTACGGCCAAAGCCCACGGCCACCTCATCGGCGATCAACAGCACGTCGTAGCGGCGCGTCAATTCTCTCAGCCCGTGCAGATAGCCAGCGGGATGCACGATCATGCCGGCCGCGGCTTGCACCAGCGGCTCGACGACCACGGCAGCGATCCGCTCGTGATGCTCCGCCAGAATCCGCTCGACCGTTCCCAGGTAGTGTGTCAGCGCTGTGGCGCGCGTGACGCCCGGCGGCAAGCGGTACATGTCGGGCGCCGGCGCACGCAGCACTTCGAACAACAACGGCTCGAACATGGCGTGAAATCGTTCGACTCCGCCGACGCTCACCGCGCCCAGCGTGTCACCGTGATATCCGTTGCCCAATGCCAGGTAGGTTGTCTTGTCAGGTCGCGGATCGCTGCGCTGACGCCAGTATTGCAGAGCCATTTTGAGCGCAACCTCGACCGCCGTCGCGCCGTCATCGGAGAAGAAGACGTGTGCGAGACCCTCAGGCGCCAGGTCGATCAGGCGCTTGGCGAGTTTGATCGTCGTGGGATTCGAGCAGCCCAGCGAAGTGATATGGGCCACCTTGTCCAACTGGGCCCGGATCGCGGCATCGAGCTTGGGGTGGCGGTGGCCATGGATGTTGCACCACACGCTGCTCGTGCCATCGAGGTACTCGCGACCGTCGACGTCGATCAGCACGCAGCCGCTGGCCCGCTCGATCACGAGTGGCTCGTACTCGCTCATCTGCGTGAACGCGTGCCAGACGATCTCGCGGTCCCACCGCAGCAGGTCGTCGCGGGTGGGCTCGGCAGGGGGCGACGGTTTGAGCATGTCAGTGTTTGGCGGTTCGTAATGGGATGTAAGAAATGGGCGCCATTCGCACTTAAGCGCGAAAGCGTCCAGGAATTACCTCGATCCGTGTGCCACTGGCTCTGCCAGTGCCCAGCGCTGGGACGAGGGTCGCACTGGCAAAGCCAGTGGCACACAAGGAACATCTAACCTAAATTTCCGGCTAACCTCGCGAAGTGCGGGCATGGCACCCAGCGGACGCATGGCACTCAGCGGAAGCGCTCCCGCAGGAAACACTGTGACTTACCACTTGACCGTGACTGGAGTGCCAACCGGCACACCCAACATGAGCGCGGCGCTGTCGCCCACAATCGCCAGCTCCAGATTGCCGCTGGAGCCGACCAGGGCGATCAAGGTCATTTGGGGCTGATCGGCGTAGGTCGTAAAGATGCCTTGGGTCTCGTGCTCGTCGCATGCCACGGTCACCTCTTCGCCGCGGGGCACGTTGGCCAGGGCGTCGGCTTTGATGTTGGTGACCAGGTTGCCAAACGAATCGATTTCCTGCACGGTGCCTTCGATTTTTCTCTCTGTCACGCAAGCCTCCGGCCAATCGAGCCGAACCATCTGCTGTCGCACGGCGCCCAGCCGGGCCGGCTCCAGTCCAAGACTGAGCCGGGCGGCCACAGGAGCCAGGATGTCTCGCCCGTGAAACGTCGCCGATACACTCGGCAGCCAGAACTGGGGGTCACAGACGCCAATGATTGTAGAGGGCGGATTGGAAAGCGCCAAACGGCTCAGTAACCCGTTGTCAGGGGCCAAGAAGTCATGCTCCCCGATCCGCGCGTACAGAATCGCCCGCGCCGTGCCGACGCCCGGGTCGACCACCGCCACGTGAATCGTGTCGGGCGGAAACCAGCGCGTGGTTCTTTCAAGAACGAGCGCGCCGTGGCGCACGTCTTGGTGATGAATTGAGTGCGAGATATCGACCACGGTGGCCGCGGGATTGATCGACAGGATCACGCCCTTCATCGCCGCCACATAAGGGCTGCCTTCGCCAAAGTCGGTAGTGAGCGTGATGATGCGGGGCATGGCACCCGGTTACATCCTGCCGACGAGATCCAGCACGATCTCGCGCAGCCGCCCGGGGTTGACGTTGGGGTTCTTCTTCTTGGCCTGGCCGATCAAGTTGCCGGCGGCTTGTTGCTTGCCCGCGCGAATGTCTTCCACAATCTTCGGGTTCGCGGCGATCAGCTCCTTGCACAACTCGACAAGCTGACTCTCGTCGACTTTCTCGATGCCCTGGGCATTCATCACCTCGGCCGCCGGGCGACCCGAGGCGACCATCTCGATGAACACCGCGCGGGCTTTGCTGGTGTCGATGTCGCCCTGCTGAATCGCCTTGAGTAATTCGCA
>CAZUPX010001284.1:0-3695 GCA_964622155.1 uncultured Planctomycetaceae bacterium
TGTGGCGCTCCCCCCCCGGCTCGCTTCGCTCGCCACCCCCTCCCACGAGTGGAGAGGGATGAATGGTGCCGCTCAGATCACCAGCCCTTTGGTCACGAGCATGAACACGTCTTCCAGCGTGGGGTCTTTCTCGTGGAACGATCGCATCTTCACGCCCGATTTCGTCAGCTCAGCCAATAGCCCGGCCACTTGTTCGTCGTCGGCAGCCATCTCGATGGTGGCCTGGTGATCTTCGATCTGCACGTCGCGCGTGTGCGGGCAACTGCGAATGATCGACAGACCCAGGTCCATGCTCTCGACGAACTTGATCTCGACGATGCGGTTGCCGCGAATGCGCCGGTAGACTTCGTCGATCGGGCCGTGCATCAAGAGCTGGCCACGCTCGATGATACCAATCGAAGTGCAACAATCGGCCAGCTCGGTGAGAATGTGGCTCGATATCAGAATGGTCTTGCCCATGCGGCGCAGCTCTTTGAGCAGGGCCTTGACTTCCAGGCGGGCTCGCGGATCGAGGCCGCTGGAGGGCTCGTCGAGAATCAGAACCGGCGGATCGTGGACCAGTGTCTTGGCCAGGCATAGCCGCTGCTTCATGCCGCGCGACAGGGCGTTGACAAAGTCGTCTCGCTTGTGCGACAGGTCCAACAGCTCCAGCACGTCGCCGATCACCGCCTTGCGTTTCGAACGCGGAATGCCGTACGCGACGGCAAAGAAATCCAAGAATTCCCAGACCTTCATACCATCGTACACGCCAAAGTTGTCGGGCATGTAGCCCACGCTTTTTCGCACACCCAGCGGATCCTTGGTCACGCTGTGGCCGTTGACGGTCCCTTCGCCGGCCGTGGCCTTGAGCAACGTGGCCAGAAAGCGGATGGTCGTGCTTTTGCCCGCGCCATTGGGACCGATGAAGCCGAACATCTCCCCGGCCTCGATCTTGAGGTTCATCGAGTTGACGGCCGTGAAGGCGCCGTAGTTCTTCGTAAAATTTACAAGCTCGATCATGGTCGATTCGTCACAGCTTCGGATCGGTGCCTTCCGGCTCGTCGTCGCGTTTGGACTCTGCGCGCGTGTTCTGATCGGGCTTGGGAATTCGCGAGCCGAATTGCAAGTTGCCGATCACCAGCGTGGCGCGACGCGCCTGGGGTGCCCGTGGCACGATGCTCATGCCCCCCATCTCCCCCTCGCGCCAAGCGATCAGCCGCACGTCGCCCGGCGCCAGGCCGTCATGATCTTCGGCGATGTCGGTCAAGCGCCGCAAGCTAAGCGAACCCTCGGGCCGAGTCTTGCTGGTCAAGTCCGACAGTTCGCGGCCGCGATTGATTTGGCGCTTGCCTTCGGCGGCGTTCTTGAATTCCACGTCGGCTTTGGCCCCGGGCACCAGATCGCCGATCCAGGCGGCCTCATCGACGACTTGCCGATCTTCGTCGAAGCGGCGCCGCGTGAGCGATACGCCCGATATTTTCCATTTGGTGTTATTAGCCAGCACACCGGGCTCGCCACTGGGGCAACTCCAGTCGAGCGTGCCGCCGAGATTGAGCATCTGTTCGCCGTGCACAAGTCCCGTGGTGTTGGACGAGATGGCGTAGTCGTCCAATTCACAGTCGCCCAGGTTGCGCAGCGCGACCGTCGAGACGCCTTGACCGGCAAGCAGCTCGACGCCGGCCGCAAACGGCAGGGCGAGCGCCGCCGGATCGTCAAAGTGAACCTGATAGCTGGTCGAAAGCGACGTGTACAGCGCGGTGTAGCGGGTGAGATGGCCGCGGCTGTAGCCGGCCGGCACTTCGAGCACGTCGACTTCTGTTTCCGACCGCGCAAAGCCGATGTCGAGTTGTGCCAGCCAAACGACCATCAACCCCCAGGCGATGGCCAACACGGGCACGGCGATCCAAGCCCATTCGACGCGTCCCAGCGCGCGAAACACAAGCCAATTGACCGGCACGATGATCACCAGGTAACTGACGAGCATCCACAGCACAAACTCGCGCTTGGGCACCGAGATGCCGGCCGCTTCGCGCAAGGTCGCACGGGCCGTGTTGGCGGCCCAACTAAAGTCGTTCCATCCGGCCGCACCCGCCGAGGATTTCATGCGGTCGCTCGCGGTCTCGGCGTCAAGGAGTGGATCGTCGGCAGGGGCCTGGACAAATCCGCGCTGCCTGTTGAGCGGAAACTGCACGGCAGGAGCAGTCGGTTGCTTTTGCTTAGCGGTCTGCTCTGCCTCGGTTGCCACTCGTTTGGCGTCACGCGTGAAGAACCGCACGGCCGTCATGGCTTCGGGATCCAATCGATCGGGCGCCGGGGCTGACTCAGTGGCCAGGAACTCATACTGCTCCTGCCGCGCGTCGAATCGGCGCGGCGGTCGGCCCAGCAGGGCTCCGTTGACGAAGCTGTCGAACGATCGCCAATTCAACAAATCGCGCTCAGTTAGCTTGAACGCCGAAGCCACGACGCGTCCGCGCCCCACGCGGCGCACGGCCACGAGCTCGCCGGAGCCCGCCAGAAACTCGGCTGACGCATGTTTGGCCAGCTTGACCGCCGACCAGGGCTGAGTGACTTTGAGCTGCGTGGTCTCCCCCAGCGATGTGATCGACCAGTGCGCGTTCATCTCGGCAACGGCGGCCTGGTCCAGCGTGGTTGTTTCCGGTGCCGCTGCCGGCAAGTACGGATCGAGAAACGAACCGCGCAGCGCGTCGAGCGACTGAGGTCCGCTGATGATCAGCCCTCCGCCCCAGTGCAGCCAGTCGACGAGGGCTTGTTGCTGCTGATTGGTCAGCGAGGTGGGCAAAAAGTCGTCCCACACCATGTAGGCGATACTGGTCCAACACAGCGCGCGGCTCGGCAGGGCGAGCGGCGGAGTGGGCCGAGGGGCCAACACTCGATAGTACGGCACGTCGTCGCCCGATGCGGTCAGCAAGTCGGCCGGGGGCCGGACGCAGTCGAGCACGTTGAAGTATCGATAACGGCTTGCGTCGCGCGCCAGCACAAACAGGAAATACTGATAGTTAGGCATGTGTTGGAGAATTTCCTGATCTCGATACTCCTGACCGCCGGTGCGCGAGTGTAGCTGGCTGGCGATGAAGGTCTGCGTGCGAAGTTCGGAGCAGGGGGGAAAGAAGACCCCTTCCAGTGTTTTGCGTTGCCCTTTGGCCAACGCCGCCGAGCGAGAGGTGACCAGATTGAAGGGGCTGCGCTCCAGCGGTATTGGATTCTGGCGGCCGTCGAGGGCCGCGGCGGTCAATTCGCCGCTAAAGTCGAACTGGTTGGCGGTTGTCGTCGCCAGCACGCCGGTCCAATGACCCGGCTTGATCCGCCGCATGATGATCTGGTCTTCCTTTTTTTCCAGGTCGACGAAGATCTTGTCGTTCGGCTCGGGCGTGATTTGCAGGCGGTCAAACGGGGGCTTGGGTTTCTCCTTTTTCTTGTTCTTTTGCTCCTCGAGCTCCTTGCGCGCCTCTTCGATTGACTTGCTGCTACAGCCGGGCGACGAGGCGATGGCCAGGATCAATGCGCCCAGCAGAATCGAAATGTGCGCGGCGTTTGTGCCCCGCGCGTGCCCGGTTGTGCGCATAGTCAACCCTTCCGTTCCGCCGGTGGACCCACTTTTGAATGTACGCCCTGGGGTCGATCCTGAGAAGGCTTCGGACCGCGCCATTGCGATTTACGCCCCGTGGCGGGCCCGCAATCGCTCGTAATCCTCCGGC
>CAZUPX010001285.1:0-2744 GCA_964622155.1 uncultured Planctomycetaceae bacterium
CTTGGTGCTGCCACTGACGTCGGCAAACAGCACGGCGGCTTGGACTTGCTCCTCGGCCATCTTTTTGTTTCCGTTCCCCTGGGGACGCCTGATAACCGTGCAATTTTACACGTCCCCAAAAAAAGGGGCGCCGAAGCGCCCCCGATGCCCTTGCACCGCCGGTACCCCCCCCGGGGGAGGGCTAGCAGCCGTCGCCCTCGCGACTTTCGTTGAAACACTTCGGCACCGCGATTCCGACCCCCTGCAAGCGGTGGTCCATGGGCGGCAGCGTCCCCACGTCGCCGGCGAAACCGTATTCCACCTGCTCCGCGACGCTGTCCGTGCCGAAGGTCTTGGATGCCTCGTCCGCCGCCGCGGCGGTAGCGGCTGCCTGAGCCGCCGAAATCGTGTTGGTGATGGTGATAGTCGCCAGGCTGGCCACCTGCGTGGCGCCTGCCACCGAAACGTTGATATTGTCGTTGCTGACCAGGAACGCCCGGGCGGCCGACCCGGACTGAAGGTTCCAGTTGCTCGCCGCGCCGGTCAACGTCAGGCTGCCGGAGAAATTGGTCAGGATGTTCTGCCCGACCACGTTGGTGTCGCTCGCGAGCGACCCGCTGCCGCCGGTAAGGCTGATAGACCCAAGCAACACGACCGAACTGAGGGTCATCGATCCGGTGCCCGAATTGATACTGCTTCCCGGGCCCGTCACGCTCAATGGCCCGGACTGCGTGATCGCCCCGCCACCACTGGTTACCACCAGCGCGCCGGACACGCTGCCTTGACCGAGGTTGAGCGGCCCGCCGGTAGTGTTGACCGTAAGGGCACCCGTGTTCAAGGTCCCCAACGTCAGCCCGTTGCTGTTGGCGACCCTCGTCGTACCGCCGGTGAGCGTCAGCGTCCCCGTCAGATTATTACCGGCGTTGACCATCGTAATCGAGCCGATGCCGGCATTGATGAGTAGCGTTTCGACTTGGGCGTCCGCATCTCCGCCCACAGGCCCGTTCAATAACACGGCGCCATTGGCGGTGACGATGAAGCTGCTACTGCCGAGCGTCAATCTACCAACAATGGTGTACGCACCGCCGTTAGTGGTTGCAGTACTGTCGAGTCGTACGTTGCCGGTGTAATTCTGAGCCCCGGTAGTCCCGTTGCTCGTCGTGACGTCACGCAGGCGAATTATTGGCGCAGTAACTGTTAGCGACTTCAACGGAGTGGTACTACCGGCTTTATCCGTAAACGTTGCGGCCGTACTCGCATTGACAGTAAGAAATTGTGCGCCGTCCACCTGGACCGGATTGATGACCGTAACCGCTCCGGTGACCGGATCGACCGTAAACGTACCTATGTTGACCGCGCCCCCAGTGGAAGTAAGCGTAGTTGTACCGCCCAGGAGCATCTTTGCGTTGTAGGTCTGCGATCCGCCGGTCTGGATCGTCCCGCTGACCGTCGCGGTGCCGCCTGCCGTGTCGCTCAAGCTGCCCGTCAGGCTGCCACCGGCGCCGGTGAAGCTGTGCGCGCCTGTGCCGGTGTCGTTCAGGTTGGGGAAGACCGTGAAGCTCACGGGACCATTGTCGCCGGCGTTGGCCGCCGTCAGCGTCCAGTTCTGATTTGGCCCCGTGATCGTGCCGGTGCCCGTGCCGGCCACCGAGCTGAAGCCGCTGTAATCGATTCCCGTCGCCGATGAAATCTGCGTGTCGATCGCAAAATTGCCGGCCACGTTCGTGATCGCACCGGTGCCGATGACATTCGAACCACTGGTGAACGTCATTCCCCGGGAGCTCTTCGCGCCATCGTTGTAGTTCACAGCGCCGGTAATCGTCGTTGCACTGTTGGCCGAGCCGAACCCGGTGTAGGCGTCGCCGCTCGCCGCGGTGCCCGCATTGGTTCCGGTCAGCGCGAAACTCCCCGTGCCCGTGATATTGCCCGCCAGCGTCCCCGCTACCGACCCGAATCCGGCGGAGTACACGATCCCGGTACCCGAAGACACGCGCGTCGTATCGTCGAAATTCGCCGGCACGTTCGTGATTGCACCAGTGCCGGACACGCCCGTCGCGCTGGCAAACGTGATCCCCTGGTTGCTCTTCGCCGCATCGTTGAAGCCCACCGCGCCGCCCACCACCGTGGTGTCCGCCGCCGCGAAGCCGTTGTAGCCGATGACGCCGGCAGTGCCCTGCGTAGTGCCGGTGAGGGTGAAGGGAACCGCGCCCATGTTGGTGATACCGCCGCTGCCCGTCACGCTCGTCGCGGCCGCGAACGTCATCCCGAGGCTGCTGGTCGCCCCGTGATTGAAGCTCGACGCCCCGGTCACGGTCGTCGCGCCGCTGGACGAACCAAATCCTGTGTAGCTGTCACCACTCGCTGCCGTGCCCGCATTGGCGCCCGTCAGCGCAAAACTCCCCGTCCCGGTGATATTGCCGGCCGGCGTCCCCGCTACCGACGTGAATCCGGCGGAGTACGCGATGCCAGTGCCGGAAGAAACGCCCGTCGTGTCGTCGAAATTGGCCATTACGTTCGCGATCGCACCCGTGCCCGCCACGCTTGCCGCCGCGGCGAAGGTCATTCCCTGGTTGCTCTTCAAGCCATCGTCGAAGCCCACCGCCCCGGTCACCGTCGTGGCGCTGCTGGACGATCCGAATCCCGTGTAGGTATCGCCGCTCGCCGCCGTGCCCGCATTGGTGCCCGTCAGCGCAAAACTTCCCGTGCCTGTGATATCGCCCGCCAGCGTACCCGCCACCGAGTAGAACAGCGCGTTAACGTGAAAC
>CAZUPX010001286.1:0-2141 GCA_964622155.1 uncultured Planctomycetaceae bacterium
AATCGAGGATCTTCACGCGGCCGTCGGCACTCACGAAAAGGTTCTTGGGCTTGAGGTCGCGATGAACGATGCCCTGGGCGTGGGCGGCGGCCAGCCCGTCGGCGACCGCGGCGCCGACTTCGACCGCCTCCCGCCAGGGCAGCGGTCCTTTGGCAAGCCGGACGCGCAGCGTCGCGCCCTCCAGCAGCTCCGTAACGGCATAGGTGATGGCGCCGTCAGTGCCGTAGTCATGGATGGAAAGGATGTTCGGATGAGAAAGCGCGGCGACGGCCCTGGCTTCGCGCTCGAAGCGCGCCAGGAGGACGGGGTCGTTGGCGTACGACTCCAGCAGGATTTTTACGGCGACCTCGCGCCCGAGGCGCGTGTCGCGAGCGCGATACACCGCGCCCATGCCGCCCGCGCCAAGCCGTGCGACAATCTCGTAAGGTCCTAGCCGACTCAAGGCTTCGAGCACGCAATACCCTCCGGTTTGCCGCAGCAGAATCACCCTGCTGCCTGCGGCGAAATGCAATAGGCCCTCCCGTCTTGGGCGGGATAGCGCCCGGCGCACGCAGATGTGACGGCATTATCGAAAAGCGCGAGCCGAACGTCAAACGCCGTTATCGCGCTGGATCTGTCGAGTAGAAAAACGTGGACGTCGTGCTATGTGCCGATAAACAGCATGCTGATCGAATGCGGCCGCTTGGTCTTTGCCATTGAACTTTCCGGATCCCTGTGCGGCCAAATCGTCAATTCACGGAAACGGTCCTCCGATGCTTCTCAAGGGTGTTTGGTCCATTCTGACGAGCGGGAACGAGCTCCCCAGAACTCCTCGATCGAGTCTCTCATGACTTTGGTGACTCTGCACCTGGCCTGTCCAGTAACGAGGAAGGGGGCAAGTTCCGCAGATCGAATTCGGGGGGCGGTGGGCAATCGGGGTTAATCCACTGAATAACGACCGCCCATCCAACGCTGTCCTCGTCGTGCTGCAGATAGCCGTGGATGGGCCTCACGACCGTCCAGCCGTCCTTAAGATGGATACTGAGCACCGGATCAAACAGATCGCCGTTTACAACCGCATCGACATATTGCTCAATACTCGCGGTCGACTGGTGCTTGCCATAGCCAGGCACGCGGCTCGCTCCCACCATTCGCCAAAGACGTTCCTCCCGCACGAGAAAGCGGGTTTGGTCAGTCAGCGCGTGCGCGATTCCATGATGCTGATGGTCGGGATGAACCATGATGTCCGCACCGTAAAGAGTCGGCCCATTGGGGTCGTGATCGAGAAACGAACCGCCAGCCGTCAAAATATCCCATGAGTCATCGATGTGGAAATCAATCATCCGCAGGCGAAGCGTGAAGTGAACACCGGCCACTTCATTACGATTGCCGTCCATTGCCACGAACTGGCCTTGTGGAAAGACTTGACGGTGATCTTCGAGTTCTTCGACGGTGTAGGGCGTCTCCGTCGGATAGACGAGCTGGCAAATCGCGACAATGGCCTCGTAGTGCGAGGGTTCGAGATGGCGAATTTGATAGTTGGGTGGAAGCATGGAGGAGATCGCGTTGGATTCTTGAAGAGACGATTATTAAGCGAGCACGGATGGTCGACGCGGTCCCTCGATCAAGTTGCACCCTCGCGGCGCGCCCACTCCGCCAGCGCGGCGCGCTCGTCGTAAACCTTTTCGAAGGCGCGGTAGATGTCGTCGATGTCCTCACGCGGGCCGAGAAACATCGCTTGCTCCAACCACAGTGCTTGTTCGCGGCAGAGGAGGTCGCTGTTCGGACAATGCACATGCTGGTAATCCAGCCGGTCAGCACCGGAATCGAGCTGGTCGACGATGCGCGCCAGGTACGGGCCGAACGCACGGTTGCGAAACATCGGTTGCTCGGGGAGCGAGAACCCATAGCCCGCGGAGCAGGGAATTCCCTCGGCGCGTAGCGCCGCGATCACCGCGTCGCGTGGCACGCCAAACTCCTGGCCATTAATACGCAACATGCAGAGGTGATAAGCGTGTCGGGTGCAGTAGTCGGGGCGCTGTTGCGGATAAAGGCCCGGCAGGTCCTTGAGCCGTCGCATGAGGTACTGGCCATTGTCGTCGCGGGTTTTAGTCTGATCTTCGAGCCGCTCGAGCTGCGCATTGAGCAAGGCCCCTTGCAAT
>CAZUPX010001287.1:0-2957 GCA_964622155.1 uncultured Planctomycetaceae bacterium
GGCATCCAGCGGCGGCGGATCGTTGCCCTCGAACACCTGCGATGGCAAAGCCAGATATCTCTTCCAACCGTCGTCGACGATTCCGTGCAGCCGCATGGAGTTATCAGCCAACGTTTGGCGCAAAGGCGCAAGGCGCGCCGAGGGCTCGAACGGCGGACCTTGTGGCGGGTTGTCCGGCGGCGAAGTCGGCTCGCTCGTGGCGAAAGTGGGCACGCCCGGCGCAGCGGTTGACGCTGCGGCGCTCGCGTTGGCCGAGGGACCAGCGGCCGGCGTGAGGTTGCCAAGGTCGCTCAGCAATTTGACGGCCGACTCGGGCACGCGCGTCGGCGGTTGACCGGGCGCGGACGCATAGTAGGCCATATGCGAGTCGCCGTCGATTTCGATGGCCGAGCCGTCCAGTGCCAGTCCGGCAAACAGGCCTCGACTACGCGAGTACGACAGAATTTCGGCTTTGAGCCTGAAGTCGGTCGCTGCCGCCGCGTTGCGCCCCACGGGTCCGGCCGCCGCCGCCGCGTCGGCGCCGATCGTGAACTTGCCGGCCAGCAGTCCGTCGACGCTTTTGCGGGTCATGAAAACCAGCACCACGTCGGTCCCCTGCACCCCTGCCTGCCAGCCGATGCTGCCGCCGGTCAAAGTGACGAAATGCGGCAAGCCCCACTGTCCGTTCCCATCGCGCACCAGTACCACGCCGTGCCCTCTACGCACACCGGCGATGAATCCGATCTTAAGGACATCGGGAATGATGGCCACGCCCTGGGCGTCGCTCATCAGCGCCTCGGGAATCGAACGCGCGGGGATCGCCATCACTTCGTGCAGCACCTGATCGGCCTGCCGCACAATCTGATCGGGGTCGGCAGCCTGTGCTTGGGATGCCACGAGTGCCAAGGCACAGGCCGCCAACAAGACTCCCCGCGCGAAGCTTGATCGCATGGTCGAACTCCGTTTCACTTGGGTAGGCATTCCTGGGCCGCCGGTTTCGAGAGCGAAGTTCTAGCCGACATGGTTGCTTTGAAGCAATGGCGATTGGCTGCTAGCTGCGTACCGGACGCACCGGGACGAGGGTATGCTCACGCGGGGGGTGGCGACCAATTGATCGCTATGGCCAGTTGATTTACAACGACCCAGGTCACCCCGCGAGTCGACTGGCATGAACAAAATCGACAAACACACAAAACCGTCATCTCAAGGGATGCCTCTCGTGCATCAGGCGCACCAGAGTGACCACAAGGCAATTCTGTACGCGGGCGACAGCCTGGGGGAACTCTATCCGCTAACCTCCGTCGTGCCCAAGGCGCTACTACCGGTCTTTGACAAGCCGCTGGTTTACTACGCGCTATCGGTGTTGATGCTGGGCGGCATTCGCCGCATGGCGCTGGTGACGCGGCCGCAAGATCGAGCAGCGCTGGCGAGACTCTTGGCTGACGGTCGGCAGTTCGGTATCGAAATCGAATATCTGGAGCAAGAATCGTCAGCCGGACCGGCCCAGGCGCTGGTCACGGCGGCTGGTTTTGTCGGCCGCGAACCGGTGGCCATGATCCTGGCTGATTGCCTGGTGTATGGCGACGGGCTGCAACGCGTGTTGCACGAGACCATGCGAAACCGCGTGGGCGCGACCGTGTTTGCCCACCCCGCTGCCAGTCCGCGACAATTCGGGGTGGTCGCGCTGGACGACAACGGCCAGCCGCGCTCTATCGAAGAAGGGACTACGCGGTCGGCGGCAGACCTGGCGATCATGGGCATCTTCTTTTACGACTGCGAGGCGGTCGAAATTGCCGCGGAGTTGGCGGCCTCTCAGTCCGGCGGCTTCACCCTGACCGATATCCATCGCCGTTACCTGGCCCAGGGGCGATTGCACGTGCACCAGTTCGGTCGCGGGTTTGCCTGGCTCGACACGTCGACGCCCGCGGCGCTCAACGCCGCCACCAATTTCATCGAAACGATCGAGTCGACCCACGGGCTGAAGATCGGTTGCCTGGAGGAGATCGCTTATCAACGCGGGTACATTACCGCCGAGCAATTGGCCCAGGCGGCCGCGGAAATGCACAACGCGTACGGTGCGTATTTGAGGCAGCTCGTGGCAAGCGGAGGGTCAGACTAGCAAGTCACCCACAACGTGCGCACCGGTCACCGGCGCGTCGGTCAACGATTCTTCGCGGCCGTGATGCAGGTACTTCAAACGGTCGTGATCGATGCCAAGCTGATTGAGAATCGTGGCCAACAGATCGGGACAGCTCACGCGATTGTCGACGGCCTTGTAACCGAATCCATCCGTGCGGCCATGTACGTATCCCGCCTTGAAGCCGCCCCCGGCCAGAATCAGGCTGAAAGCGTTGCGGTTGTGGTCGCGGCCGCTGGCCTTTTGCGAGATCGGCAGCCGGCCAAACTCGCCCGTCCACAGCACGATCGTCGAATCCAAGAGGCCGCGCTGCTTGAGGTCGCGAATCAGACCGGCGGTCGGGTGGTCAACCTGCGGGCAGAGCACTTCCAGGCCCGGCTTGATCTTTTCGTGATGGTCCCAGGCCATCGTGCCCGACTTGATCGGCGACATCACCTGAATGAACCGCACGCCCGACTCAACGAGCCGCCGGGCCATCAGGCACCGCGTGCCGAAATTCTCGGTCACTGGGTTGTCCAGGCCGTACAGCGCTCGCGTGCCTTGGGTCTCGCCCGAGATATCGAGCACGCGCTCGGCGCTGGTTTGCATCCGAGCAGCCAGCTCATAGTTGCGAATCCGCGCCTCCAGATCGCTTTCGCGCGGATAAAGGCGCCGCCGTTCCTCGTTCAACTTCGCCAGTGCCGCCAGGTTGTTGCGCTGCATGCCCGCGGGAAGCGGCACGGCCGGGTGCAAGTCCAGCACTGCCGCGCCGCGCGACTGAATCTCGGTGCCGCGAAACAGGGCCGGCAGCCAGCCGTTCTCCCAGGTCGTCGTGCCGTTGTTGTTGTAGCCATCCCGATCG
>CAZUPX010001288.1:0-1978 GCA_964622155.1 uncultured Planctomycetaceae bacterium
GACGCTGGCCGGGCCGCCGGAAAGGATCAAGCCGCGCGGGGCGAGCTCGCGCACGCGAGCGGCCGTGATATTGTGCCGCACAATCTCGCAATAGACGTGCTGCTCGCGGACGCGGCGGGCGATCAGTTGAGCGTACTGAGCCCCAAAATCCAGAATCAGAACTTTTTCGTCGGCGACCTTGCCCACCGGGCCAGCCGCGGACGGCGTCGTGGCACGCTTCACGGGACAGGAGGCTTGAGGCTTGAGGCTTGAGGCCAGAGGCGCGTGCCTTGGCGCTCGTTGCCAGGTTCGGTCGACACGTTCACAGACGTAAACAAAAAGACCCGTCCACGCGACGGGTGCTTGAAAGGGATGATTATAGAGGGCACCTTCCAGGTCGGCTAGGGCCTCGGTTCGTGGCCAATTGTGGGCTGACGGCGAGCGCTCTATAGTGCCTCGGTACACTCAGGGGCGAGCATGCCTATCCACACAATTTTAGAACAATCGATAAACATACGTGTTGATCCTGCTGACCAATGATGACGGCATCTACGCTCCAGGTTTGGCAGCCATGGAGCGAGAGTTGGAGCGGCTGGGGGATGTATATGTCGTCGCACCGGCCACCGAGCAGAGCGGGGTGGGACACTCGATCACATACTTGAGCCCTTTAGTGGTTAAAGAGCTGTTTGAAGCCCGACAGCGGCGGGGATGGGCCGTCGAAGGGAGCCCGGCGGACTGCGTGAAGATTGGCATCTTCGAGTTCTGCCCACGGCTGCCCGACCTGGTGGTGAGCGGAATCAACGGGGGGCTCAACGCGGGGATTAATGTGCTCTACTCGGGCACGGTGGCAGCGGCGATCGAGGGGGCCTTTTTTGGCATTACCAGTGTGGCCGTCTCGCTCGAGTTCAGCGAGCATGCCCAATTCGACCGTGCCGCTGCGCTGGCCCGTCAGGTGATCGAGCAGATCCTGGATCAAAAAGGGCCAACTCCGCAACTTTACAACTTGAATATCCCCACGTCAGCGTTGGCGGCCAGTCCGCCGAAAGTCAAGGTGGTGCCGATGGGGTTGGCACGAACGCCCGAGCAATATGAGAAGCGAATCGACCCGCGTGGGCGAAGTTACTTTTGGGCGCTGTCGGAGCCTACGGTCGAGGCCGAAGACGATGGCAATGACATTTCGGCCCTGCGACGGGGTTTTGTCACGTTGACTCCCTTGGATTTTGACTTGACCAAACGCTCATTATTGACGGAAATGGAAGGATGGGAGCTTGATCTGGCGGGCAACGAATGATCGTCCGCCGTTTTCGAGTTCGCGGACTTGAAAGGGGACACTGGCGATGAGAATTGTATTGTGGGCAACTGTGGTCGTGTGCTTTGTTGCATGTCTGGGCTGCGAGTCGAGCGGGACTGGCGCTGGTCAAGCGATGCCGGTCGGTCCGCTGCCGCCGCCCGAGCCGGCCGTATCGGACCCGTCCGGACCCGTGGCCGAGGGTGAGCACGCTCCGCCCGCCGCCGATGCGCCGGCCGCGGACCCTGACGCACCGCCTGCAGCCGCCGAGGAACCTCCTGTGACACCCCCGGCTGACGGTACGCCCCCCGCGGCCGAACCCGCACCTGATGCCCCCGAGGGGCAAGCCGGCGATGCGAAGAAGGCCGAGGTCGGTGTCGGCGTCAAGGGCAAGGATTACGGTGGACCCGGGTTTGTCACCACACCGGTCATGACCAAGTTCAGGACTGAAGAGCGCATCGCCTTTGAGGTTCAGATTCCCAACTCCATGAAGATCTACAAGGCGGCCCACAACGACAAGGGCCCCAAGACTCACGAAGAGTTCATGGACGTGATCATCAAGGAAAACGCCGTGCAGCTTCCGGAGCTTGCGCCCGGCGAAAGCTACCTCTACGTCCCCGAGACCGAAGAGCTGCTGGTCAAGAGCCCCAAGGCATAGTGGTTGCTAACGACCGCGCTTGGCGCCACCAGGGATCGGCGTTCCGGTGCCAC
>CAZUPX010001289.1:0-6008 GCA_964622155.1 uncultured Planctomycetaceae bacterium
CTCCCAAGTCGTTTGATTTTTTTGAGGCCAAATGGTCCCGCCGCCATGACCCCTTATGTGCCAGCGGCGTGTGGCGGTTCTACGAGCTGCTGCCGTTTGCCCCAAAACAGCAAGTGGTCACGATTGGAGAGGGGCAGACGCTGCTACAGCCCTCAGCGTCGGTGGCGAAATTCGTGGGGCTTAAGGCGGGGCAGTTATACCTGCAATATGAGGGCCTGAATCCCTCGGGCAGCTTCAAAGACAACGGCATGTCCGCGGCCTTCACGCACGCCCGTGCCACAGGAGCGACGCGGGCCGCCTGCGCCTCCACCGGCAACACCAGCGCCTCGCTGGCTCTGTACTGCTCGGTCACCAAGTTGATGAAGGCGCTGATCTTTATCGGCTCGGGCAAGATTTCGCATGGCAAGCTGTCCCAAGCGCTTGACTATGGCGCGTTGACGATGCAGATCGCCGGCGATTTTGACGACGCCATGGCACGGGTCAAAGAGGTCTCCAGCCAGTTGAAGATCTACCTGGTCAACAGCGTCAACCCGTTCCGTCTGGAAGGGCAAAAGACGATCATGTTTCGCGTGCTGGAAGCCCTCCGCTGGCAGGTGCCCGATTGGATCGTCGTGCCAGGCGGAAACCTTGGCAACTCAAGTGCGTTCGGCAAGGCGTTTGCCGAGCTTCGCGAGATCGGTCTGATCGATCGCGTGCCACGGTTGGCCGTGATCAACGCGACCGGGGCCAATACGCTGTTCGAGTTGTACGAGCGGCGCGGCTTGCGTTGGAACGGCGGCTACGTAGACCAAACAATTACTGAGGCGTATTACGCCGAGCTCGACGTGGCCCACAAGCGAGCCTCGACCATCGCCAGCGCCATTGAAATCAATCGACCGGTCAACCTCGATAAATGCCTGCGAGCGCTGGATATTTGCAACAACGGCGTCGTGCGCGAGGTGACCGACCAGGAGATTCTGGACGCCAAAGCCCAGGTTGGCGCGGGGGGACTGGGCTGCGAGCCGGCCAGCGCCGCTAGCGTCGCCGGAGCGAGATTGCTCGTGCAACAGGGGGTGATCGGATCCGACGAGCGGGTCGTGTGCATCCTCACAGGCCACCAGCTCAAGGATCCCGATGCGACGGTCGCCTACCATACCACCGACCAGGATCAGTTCAACAAAGTGCTCGGCCGCCGGGGGGTCAAGCGGGCCGCGTTTGCCAATCGCGCCGTGGCCGTGCCCAACGAAATCGACGAGATCGTCAAGGCGATCCAGTTGTACGGCTAATAGTCAGCCACTGGTGTCTGAACAGTGAGTTGGTCGGTGATTAGCATCGAGGATTCTGACAAAATCAATGGATTTGAGTTGACAGGGCGAACCTGCCGGCTTATTTTCGCTCTTGAATGTACGGCTCTTTGGCATACAATGCCGCCCCTTGACCCAGCAAAGGTACGGACATAGGCTGGAAAAGGAAGGGGCATGCGTGCGGACAGCACGTTGCAAAGCCAAGGATGGCAATGGGTTCGCGTTATTGCGAACGTACAAACGGGATGTGCCACGTGGCCGCGCGGATGTGCGGCTTTTCTTTTGCGCTCAACCTCCGCGGTGGTAGCTAGGGCGCGATCATGGCGGGGCGAACACGTCACCCAAAGAAAGAAGTGGAGTTGGCTGTCCAGTACGCCGAAGTGAATGGCTGGACGTGGAGAGCGGGTGGCCACTGGGGAGTGCTACATTGCCCATCTGGGCAACGAAACGGATGCAAGGTTTCCGTCAACTCGACGCCGAAGAGTGCGGAAAACCACGCGCGAAAAATTAGGCGGCGCGTGGACAATTGCCCGCACTACGCTCAAGAGGCTGGAGACTAAAGTTATGGCAACTGTTACGAAGCAACAACATCGACCGTCGGACTCGAATACCGACACATACTCCTTCATCTTAATCTTGTCGGGTGCCGACGACATAACGGATGAGCTGACAAAAGCGATTTATGACGGTGGGTGCGATGATGCTCTGCTCGGCATGACGGAAGGTCAGCTATTCCTGGATTTTGACCGCGAAGCAACCTCCCTGTCAGAAGCTATCAAGAGCGCGATCAAAGATGTGGAGTCGATTCCCTTGGGTCTAAAGGTCACGCAAGTGGTCCCCCCCGGAGATAGGACCATTGCGCTGTTCAACGCCATTCTGACGCTTCGTAATGATCGTCCCGACGTTGCCAACGTCTGGCCCGACATTGCTGCTGCCTTCGATTCGCTATTCAAGGCACGATAGGCGCGAACCTTCTGCCCCGTAGTGCCCTCACGTCTCAATCTATGGGCGCACTTCTATCCAACATCGGCCGGGCCGCTTTCCGTTAGGAGAGCGGCCCGCGTCTTGGCGGCGCAGGCGTCTTATAAACGCCCGTAGGGAGCAGCCCTGCGCTGCCTGGGTTCGATCCCCCCTCCTTCCGCTAACTGCCCTTAGTGCTGCGTCGAGCGGCTGAATGGCACGCAACGGGTTTTCTTGAAGCGGCTCAATCGGCTAACGCTGTGCTTTTCCAAGAAGCTACGGAACCTGGAAGCGGCCTTCGCCATGTTCGCGGCCTACTATAATTTCTGTTGGCAGACTCGCAAGCCTGGCAAGTCTGGTTCCAAGCGCCCGACGGCCGCTATGATAAATGGACTCGCCGGGCACGTCTGGAGTTTTGACGAGCTATTCGAGACGGTCTTAACCGCGCACGGAGTGTTGGGATGAGCGACGGCTGCACACCGCACAAAAGCGCCGTACCCCGATTGGTCTTGTGAACTTGCGCTGGAGTGGCTTTTGGCTACTTCGCTCTAGGCTGGTCAGACCCATTCGGCCAATTCGTGGGAACAGGATTAGGCGGATTGATTGGGCTCGCCATCGCCGTCGCGCGAACTAACAACCGCCCGCCAGAACCACACTGTTAGGACACAACCCGCTGGCCGGGGCAATGGAACGACCGCCCGCAGATCGCCATAATGGACCGGACCGGCGGTTGAAACTCCCAGGCAATGCTTTACTTTGGCGCGGCGCGCCACACTCGACTCGATTCCGTGACCTGAACAACGATGGCAACACGCATCGCGATCAACGGCGCGGCCGGGCGCATGGGCCAGAGGCTCGTGGCGCTGGCCAGCACCGACCCCGACCTACGGGTCGTCGCGGCGCTCGAACATGCCGCGCATCCGCAGTTGGGTAGCGATGCCGGGCAACTGGCCGGCGTCGCTCCGATTGGCGTCGTGTTGACCACTGCACTTGCGCCGGCCGTGGATGTGGTCATCGATTTCTCGGTCCCCAAGGCGACGCAGGTCGTACTGGCGACTTGCCTGGAAAAGAAAGTTCCGCTGGTGATTGCGACAACAGGCTTTGACGTCGAGCTGGAAATGCAGATTCGCGAGGCGGCCGGCACGATTCCAATTCTCTGGTCCCCTAGCATGAGCCTGGCGGTGAACCTGGCCATGAAGCTGGCCGAGATGGCCGGTCGCGCGCTGGCGGATCACCCCTCGGGCGTGGATGTCGAGATCATCGAGCAGCATCACCGCTTCAAGGAAGACGCTCCCAGTGGCACGGCGTTGAAATTCGGCGAGATTATTTCCGGCGCCATGGGCCAGCGCGAAAGTCGCCACGGACGCTCGGGCCGGCCCGGACCGCGACCGCATGGCGAGATCGGCTATCATGCCGTCCGGACGGGCGACAATCCCGGTCAGCATACGATCGTGTTCGGCATGCTGGGCGAGTCGTTGGAGCTGACAGTCCGCGCCATCAGCCGCGACTCCTACGCCCACGGCGCCTTGGCCGCGGCCAAGTTCCTGGTCAACCAAACGCCCGGTCTGTACGGCATGAACGACGTCTTGGGGTTGTGAAACAGGCCGGAGGCATGAGGCCGGAGACCGGAGGCCCGAGGCAGAAGGGGCGCAGGACCGACAGACGCTTGCATTCTCTCTTTTTTTCGTTTCTTACCTACAGCCTGCGGCCTACAGCCTCCAGCCTGCTCCTCCAGCCTGACCATGGCCAAGTGTGAAGAAGGCTATTTGTGTTCGGTGTGCGGCGAAGACGTCGAAGAGATCACCGACAGTGATCTCTATCTGCGGTTCGTGATCGGCATGCTCGATCCCGAGACGCTGCACACCTCGAGCGAGCGACACATCCGCTGCAACCCTGTGCTGGGCCAGTTCATCGTCAACGATGAATTCGAGCCGATGGTGGTCGAGGGGGACTTTGACAAGCGACGGCTTGACGCCAACTACGTGCGCGAGCGTGAGACGCTGGTGACGCGCGGCTATCGACGCCTGCGCGAGATCGCGCATCTCGACCTGCCGATCATCGACTACCCTCTGCCCGAGGTGCGCGCCAAGCTGGAGCGCGAGGCGCGTGGGGGATAGGGCAGGCCCTACTGAGTTGCTCAAATAAGTGTACGCCGCGTTCCTGGCGCCCAGCCTGCTGGCTCAAGCCTGTTGCTGTAGCGGGCCAGCCAGCCGGCTATAATGGGGGCCACTCCCAGCCTGTCGTGGTCGACGCACGTGTTGCGAGAGCCATCATGCACATTCGCTGCCCGCATTGTCACAGTCCTGTCGAGGTCGTCGGCGACGACTATTCGAACTTCGAGTGCCCGTCGTGTGGCAGCCGCTTTAGCTTGATCAGCGGGGATGCAACCGTCACGCGGCACGGAGTGGGGGGCCGAACCATCGGCCACTTCGAGCTGGTTCAACAGGTGGGGATTGGCGCGTTCGGCAGTGTTTGGAAGGCACGCGATACGCAGCTCGACCGCATCGTGGCCCTCAAGATTCCCCGCAACGGTCAGCTTACGGCCAACGAGGTCGAGGTGTTCTTCCGCGAAGCGCGCGCGGCCGCGCAGTTGCGGCACCCGCAGATCGTGGGCGTGCATGAAATCGGCCGCGACGATGAGACCATCTTCATTGTCAGCGACTTTATCGAGGGGGCGAACCTCAAGGAATGGCTTTCGTCGCAGCGCCTCTCGCCGCGCGAGGCCGCGGAGCTGGTTGCCCGGATCGCCGATGGGCTGCACCATGCCCACGAGTCGGGCGTGGTCCACCGCGATCTGAAGCCGGGCAACATCATGCTCGATCTGGATGGAGTGCCGCATATCACCGACTTTGGCCTGGCCAAGCGCGAACAAGGTGAAATCACGATCACGGTCGAAGGCCGAGTGCTGGGCACGCCCGTCTACATGCCCCCCGAGCAAGCCAAAGGCGAAGGCCACCATGCCGACCGCCGCAGCGACGTGTATTCGCTGGGCGTGATCCTGTTTGAGCTGCTGACGGGTGAAGTGCCCTTCCGAGGCGAAGCGCAGATGGTACTGGTGCAGATTCAAAAGGATGAGCCACCGCGTCCGCGCAAGCTGAACGCCAAGATCCCCCGCGACCTGCAAACCATCACGCTCAAGTGCCTGGAAAAAGAGCCGGCCAAGCGCTATCAAACGGCCGCGGCACTGGCCGATGAACTGCGCCGCTGGCAGCGTGGCGAGCCGATCCACGCTCGTCCCATCGGCCGCGCCGCCCGCGCCTGGCGCTGGGCCAAGCGCCAGCCAGTGGTGGCAGGGTTGGCTGCCGCGGTGCTGCTCGTCCTCGTGGCTGGTATCTCGGTCTCGACCTGGTTCGCAATCGCCTCGTCGATCAGCGCTCGCGACGCCGAACAGCGCGCCGAGGCGGAGCGACAGGCCAAGGAGCAGACAGCGGGGGCGCTTGCGCAATCGGCCCGCAACGAGTATGTGGCCCAGATGCGGCTTGTTGACCGGGCGCTGGCGGATGGTGACGCCATCAGCGCCCGCATCGCGCTGGATTCGGCGCCTGCGAGATTTCGAGGTTGGGAATGGGATTTTGCCACCCGTGAGCTGTCGCAAGAGATACTGACATTCAAGGTGGATCTCCTAGATCTCGTAAAGAGCGTGGCGTTCAGCCCCGACGGACGCCGGATCGTCTCGGGCGGCCTCTACGGGCTCAAGCTTTGGGACGCCGAAAGCGGCCAGGAAATCCGCACGCTCAAGGGACACACAAGTTTTGTAAAGAGCGT
>CAZUPX010001290.1:0-10505 GCA_964622155.1 uncultured Planctomycetaceae bacterium
TCTGGCCGACTGAGCGTCTGTTCGTCCAGCTATGTAATCCGCCGGGCGAACGACGGGCTGAGCCTCAGCAAGTAGCTGGGGAACATTGCCTTCGAAGGCAGGTCGCTCAAAATGAGAAGTGAAAATCACTTCCTGGCCCCACGACTCGCCTGTCGTGCCAGCAGTGCCGGCGCCGCTGTCGGTGTCCGACGCAGCCTTTGATTGGGGTGGTTGGTTGTGGGGATTGAGCTGCGCCACAGCCAACGCCAGGTTGTTCGACTCTGCGAAGGCGAACGCCATGGCGACTAGCCAGCGGCGGCGAAAACCTGGGGATGACATTCAGAAGGGCTCCGAGGTTCGTGCGCGCGTTGCAGTCCCTTAAATCGTCAAAGTCTGCTCATTGCTTTATTTCGTTTTCGTTAACAGACTCTGGGCAGTGCTTAGCATGGTTGCCAAAACGCTGCTTCGTTTACCGCGCAGCACAGAAATAAAGGCACTCCGGTAATAGCAGGAGCTACATCGTGGTTGCCAGTTCGACGCTAGCATAGCTACCGGCAGGATCAGCTCACAATCTCGGCGATGGGTTGCCCCTCGCCAAGCACGCGCATCGGACGTCCGCTGCGGTCGTGAAACTCTTGAGCGGTGTCGATTCCCAGAAAGTGATAGACCGTCGCCAGCACGTCGCCGGGCGAGTACGGGTGAGTGACTGGGTGCATGGCCCGCTCGTCAGTGGCCCCGACGACCTGTCCGACGCGCAATCCGCCACCGGCAAACCACACAGAAAAGGCCCCCGGCCAGTGGTCGCGCCCGGCTTGCGGATTAATGGTGGGCGTCCGTCCGAATTCGCCGGAGACCAACAGCAGCACCCGCCGATCCAGCCCGCGCTCGTGCAAGTCGGTCACCAATGCTGCTAAAGCTCGATCGACCAACGGCAGCGATTGATTCTTGAGCGTGGCGAAGTTGTCGGTGTGCGTGTCCCACTGACCACCTGACAGCACCGTGACAAAGGTCACGCCGGCCTCGACCAATCGCCGCGCCAACAGACAGCTCTGTCCGGCGCTAGTCCGCCCGTACCGGTCGCGCGTGGCAACCGGCTCGCGGCTGATATCGAAAGCCGCGGCGGCGGCCGGGCTGGTGATGATTGCTAGCGCGTTGCGCGAGAACTTGTCCACGCCCGCAAACTCTTCCTGTCGATCGAGATCGCCGCGAAAGCGATCGAGCTGGCGCAAAAGTCCCTGGCGATCGTGCAGGCGCTCGGCATTGATCCCGCCGGGAAAGTTCAAGTTTCGCACGGCGTAATCGGGCGAGTTAGGATCGCTTTCGGTGGTGAATGGGTTATGGGCCGCGCCCAGGTACGCCGATCCGCCCAACAGTTGGCGTCGCGGAATGCTCACGTAGGCCGGCATACCCGGGGTGTTCGCGCCGCGCAGCCTCGAGACCATGGCTCCGCAGTAGGGATTGACGTTGGTCGTGGTCGATGGCGCGGGATTGTAACCGGTCATCATCCAATGCGACGCGGGCAAGTGGCCGGCGTTTCCGTGAGCCATTGAGCGGACCAGCGCCACGTTGTCCATCACCCGTGCCAGGTGCGGAAGATGCTCGGAGATTTGCACGCCTGGCACACTGGTTGAGATCGGCCGGAAGTCACCGCGGATTTCCGCTGGAGCCTGGGGCTTCAAGTCGTACATGTCGATATGACTCGGCCCGCCACCCATGAAGACGTGAATGACGGCCGTGTCGCCGCTGCTTCGGCCCTGCGTGGCGCCTTGAGCCTGGCAGCGAAGATAATCACCAAGCGTGAAGGAACCCAGCGCCATCGATCCGATTTGCAGCACCGTTCGTCGCGAGATGCGACTCCCCTCACGGTTGTCGGATTCCCAGATCGAAAGCATGATCGCTCTGCGCCTCAAGGACGAGCCACCCGGGCTCCACGAAACCGCGACCCGCGGCCGATGGTATTGTAGTCCTCACGTTTCCCCGTCGCCAAGCGCATACCGTGTCCGGGACGAGGAGGCGCGGAAGACTCGTGAACCAGGGGAAGCGCGTCGCGCCATCGGTTGGCGAAAAAAAAGCAAGGCCGTCCACGGCGATGTGGGCGGCCTTGCTTCAAGCGGTCATCATAACACGCTAGCGAGTTTTCTTCCTGCGACGCAAGCCGTGACCTGTCAGTCCGAGCACGCCCAGTCCGAGCAGCACCATGCTGCTTGGCTCGGGAATGAACAACTGATTGCTGACATCCAAAGCGTCGAGGTCGTCGGACGGCAACAGGCCCAGCGCGGCCGGCGTATGGACCGTGATGGGGGTCGGTCCGATCGGCGGCGGTCCAGGAATGTAAGCCAAACCGAGGATCGTCGCACCGCTACCGAGAGACGCTGGAACGAGCCCAGCCGTGGCGGCGGTCAACGAATACTCGATCGAGCCGGCTGGAATGACCGCCATCGGCGGCGGAAGTCCGGCAATTGCCAAAGCATCGATGTCAGCCCCAACCGGCAAACCCAGCGCACCCGCCGGTATCACAATGACCGGTGCCGCCCCATACAAGCCACCAACGCCAAGGATGTCGCCCGGCCCAGCACCCAACGCAGCCAACGTCGGCGAGAGCGGCGCCAGCGAAAACAGCACAGGCGCTCCCGCCCCGATGAACGCCAGATCGTACGAGTTGACGTTGTCGCCCGGAGGCGTCGGAGTCGCCAGCCCCGCGTTGAACTCATCTCCGGTCAGCGAACCGTTCGCCCAGCCGAAGGGGGCCGGTGCCAGAAAATTCGCGCCCGCGGGCATGATTCCGCCGGAAACGAAAATGTCGCCGGCGTGGCCTGGAGTGGCCCCCGGCGGCGTGTCCATGACAGACGATTCAATGAACACACCGGTCCCCACGAAGCCGATACTGCCCGGCGTGACGGACCAGAAATCGGTGTGTGGCGCGAACACGGGATCAAGCCCATCGGAGATCGCGTCAATGACGTCGCCGAGCACCAAACCCAAACCACCAGGGCCAGCCATCGGATAGCCGATCGAAGGCGGCGGCGGTGGCGGTCCCGGAACACCCGGCACGTCCCACAGAATGTCAGCCGGACCGGCCGGGATGAGTGGAAGCGTGGGATCGGGCGGACTGAGCGTAAATGAGTCGGCCAATACCGTCGGTGCGCCGACAAGCGTCGCAACCAACACGAGGGCCAGTGCGAAAACTATCCGCAATCTTGTGTCCATTAACGTCCTCCCGGCATCAATCGATGCGCGATGAAACTCCCTCAGATCGTCCGCCTGGTTCGCGGGGCATCCGCAAAGAGCCAGCCCCAACCTCAGCGATCCTAACGCGCCGGGTCGCGATTGCAATATAAAAATTTTGATAAATTTCAAAATATAGTCGCCCTAATGACCCCCGAGTGAGGGGATGGTCCAAAGGGCCTGTGAAAACAGCGGTTTGAGCGGCAGGGCATCCTCCAAAACCACACGCGGCGTTCCGCGAATGATACACTCGTCCGAGACGGCGCGCCCCGCGAGCACCTTTTTTCGTCGGACGCCGAGTGTTTCCCTGCCAACGATCGTCCCCCGACGAAAGAAAGCTCCTTCGCGATGAACCATTCCGGCGGCAAGCCGGCTCTTCTGGAGACAGCCGGCGCGTCGGTCGAGTTTTCGCCGGCGGGGACTCTCTCGGGCCAACGCGCCGTGATCTGGACGCTGTGGCTGACTTACGGCGCCTTCTACTTTTGTCGCACCAACATTTCAGCGGCCGTGCCGGGACTCAAAGCGCCGTTGGTCGATGGCGGTTTGGCTTTATCAGGGGACCAGGTTGGCTGGATCCTGGCGTCGCTCAAGATCGCCTACGGCTTGGGACAGCTCGTCAACGGCCAACTCTCGGAGCGGATTTCCGCCCGCGTCATGCTGGCTGTCGGAATGTTCGTCTCCGCGGGTCTTAACGTGTTGTTCGGCTTTGGCGCCGGGTTTTTATTTTTGCTGTTCGTTTGGGCCACGAATGGTTTTTGTCAATCCTTGGGTTGGACGCCGTGCGTCCGCGTCACGGCCAACTGGGTCCCAATCGCGCGTCGCGGTAACGCGATTGGAATCATCGGCACCGGTTATCAAATCACGCTCGGGCTGACATATCTCATCGCGGGGCAGAGTGCCGAATGGCTCGGGTGGCGCGGCGCACTCTGGGTGCCGGCAGCTCTTTTGGCGCTTGCCGGAGTGTTCATGCTCGTCTGCCTGCGCGAGACACCATCCGAGGATGCACCGCGCCGCGGTGATACCGCGCGCTCGGCAACGCCTGCGTCGCCGCGCACGCCGCTGGCTGAAGTTCTCTATTGGACGCTTTACAATCCGACACTCTGGCTATTGGGCCTCTCCCTGGGACTGTTGAACGCCTGTCGCTATGGTTTTCTCGACTGGGGCGTGACACATTTGATGGAGTCGCGAGACGTGCACGTCGGTAAGGCAACGTTGCAGTTCTTTGTCATCGCCATTGGCGCCACCGCCGGGTCGTACCTGGCGGGCTGGGCCACCGATCGCTTTTTCGGCAGTCGCCGCGCGCCGGTGATTTGCATTTTGATGGCCTTGCTGGGTGCGCTGTCATTGATGTACGACTCGGCCGTGCGGACCAGCCCCAGCGCTACGGTGCTGCTGCTGATCGTGATTGGATTCTGTATCTACGGCCCGCAGGTCCTTCTGGTTGGAACCGCGCCGGCCGACCTGGCGCACCGCGGCAGCTCGGCCGCGGCTGCGGGCTTCGTCAACTTCATGGGCTACATGGGCGCCGCGGCGGGCGACGTCGTCACCGGCTACTACTCTTCTTCAGAACACGGCGGCTGGCAGGTCGCGATCTACATTTGGGCCGGATGGGCGTTTGCCGGATCGGCCATCACGGCCTTGTTGTGGAACACGACCTCCCGCAAAGTCGGATTGCTCAGCCCGACGATTCCGAAGATTGGCGCCATTGCCACGCTTGTAGCTGCCGGCGCGGCGATCTATTTCGACGCGGGGTCGACCGTGTTGCTCATTACCACCGGTGCGGCGGCGGTCTGTACGCTCGGCAGCTTCGCGAATCGCTGGGCCGCGGTGCCGGCAATGGTCGTGGCGGCCGCGGGGTTGGCGGCCGTGTCGGTGTCGTATGTGCAGTCCACTGGCGGCGTCACGTGGCCCAAGACCGCGGCGATCCTGGCGTACGGCCTGACGTTGCTCGCGGCACTGATGATCTTGCTTGAACGAGAGGACACGTTGTGCGAGTCATCGTGATCGGCGCCGGACGCGGGCGACGGCTAATGCCCACTACCGAGGACGCTCCCAAATGTTTTGCCGAAATCGCCGGGCGGCGATTGTTGGATTGGGCTCTGGACGCCTTTGCAGCTTGCGGTTTGAACGACGTCTGCTTCATCGGCGGCTACCAGATCGACAGAGTCAGACGGGACTACCCGAGTTTTGAGTTTCGCCACAACACTCAATGGGAACACAATAATATCCTGGCGTCGTTGTTCTGTGCCGGGGACTTGATGGACGAGCCGTTTATCTGCTGTTACAGCGATGTGCTATTTACCGCCGACGTCGTCTCGCGGCTGGCGGCTTCGCAGGACGACATGGTGCTGGGCGTCGACACGGCATGGCTGGCGCGGTACGAACATCGCAGCGAGCATCCGCCCGACGACGCCGAGAAAGTGACGGTCGTCGACGGCCGCGTCACTCGCGTTGCCCGTGAGATTGCACAACAGGATGCGTACGGCGAGTATATTGGCGTGGCCAAATTCTCAGGGGCCGGGGCGCGGCGCCTGCGGGACGTTTACCGCCGTTGCCACGCGCAGTTCGCCGGACGACCTTGGCGCGAGGCGCGCCAGTTCGAAAGGGCATACAAGATTCTCCTGTTCCAGGAAATGATCGAGGCCGGCGAGCGGTTTGCGCACGTCGACACTCCCGGCGGCTACATCGAGGTCGACACCCAGCAGGACTTCGAGTATGCACAGCGCCACTGGACCACCGTGCATCGAGGGAAATGACCATGGTGAGCGATCAACTGTTTCCGACGTCCGTGATCGGCTCGCTGCCCCGGCCGAAATTCGTCAAGGACTTGATCGCCGATGATTGCACGATCACGGGCGAGCCCTATCGCCGGTTGATGGCCAGCGCCATTACCGCGGCCGTGGCCTTGCAGGAAATGGCCGGGCTGGATGTGGTCACCGATGGCGAGTGGTGGCGCAAAAGCTATATCGGGGTGATCGCCGAGCTTGCTCACGGCTTCGAGCTGAGCCGCAACCCGGCCGACGGCCGGCCCTGGACCGTCGTTGTCGATCGATTGTCTCCGAAGCAGCCGGGCTTCATCGCCCGCGAGATCGCGTTTCTCAAGAAGCTGACCAACCGCAAGTTGAAGGCCACGCTGCCGGCGCCGGCGCTATTGGGCGAGCGGATGTGGGACGCCGCCAAGTCGTCAAAGGCTTATCCCAGGCGCGAGGACTTCGTGCGCGACTGCGTGCCCATCTTACGGCGAGAGGTGGAGCTGTTGCGCGACGAAGGTGTGTCGATCATCCAGGTCGACGATCCGCACTTGTGCTTGTTTGTCGATCCAATCGTCCGCGCGCAATACGACGATGCCGACCGTGCCGCCGACTTTGCCGTCGATATGAATAACCAGGTGGTTGAAGGGATTGCGGGGGTCAAACTGGCGGTGCACCTTTGTCGCCGAGCTGGCGCGCGGGCCCGTGGCGAGGCCGACCATCGCGGCAGCTACGATCCAATTCTTCCGCAGCTCGCGCGGTTGAAGGTCGATCACGTCACCATGGAGTTCACCTCGCCAGGTGCGGGAGACATGTCGGTTTTCAAACGTCTGCCCGAGCACGTCGAAATTGGTCTAGGCTGCGTAAGCTGTCAGCCGGGCCAGGTCGACGCGGTGGAGACGATTGTCGAGCGCGTCGAGATGGCGCTGGAGCACGTCGATCCGTCGCGGATTACGCTCAATCCCGATTGCGGCTTCGCGCCGGGCTCAGCGGCCGAAGTCAGTCTGGACGAGGTTTACACGAAGCTCAAAAACGAAGTCGCCGCCGCCGCGCGCCTGCGCGAGAAGTACGGCTGATTTGAGCTCACGGCAGGCGTCCCATTCGGCCGGCCTGAAAATCCACGATCGCTTCGCGAATCTGCTCGCGAGTGTTCATGACGAACGGGCCTTGTGCCACGACCGGCTCGTTCAAGGGTTGACCGGACAGAAGGAGAGCACGCGCGTCATCCTGGCAACTGATCCCGATCGAATCGCCGCCGCGATCGAACAACACAAGCGCCGGGCCGCTGACCGGCTCCGAACCATCCAACGTCACCGTACCTCGCTGAATAGCCAGCATGGTCGTGTACGCATCAGGTGCGGCGAACTCAGCAGAAGCACCGGCCTGCATTTGCACGTCCCAAAGATGGACCTGCGTGAATGTGCGCGCTGGACCTTTCACGCCTTGAAATTCCCCGGCGATGACGCGCACGCGGCCCATTCCGGCGCCGATTGCCACGACCGGGATTTGACTGTCGAGAATTCCCTGGTATCGCGGCGGCGACATCTTGGCCGCCGCCGGCAGATTCACCCACAACTGCACTACTTCAAACACGCCTCCGTTGCGTGTGAACCGTTGACTATGAAACTCCTCGTGCACGACACCGGCCGCGGCAGTCATCCACTGCACGTCGCCGGGCCCGATCGCGCCGTGATTGCCGGCCGAATCGCGATGCTCGAGTTCGCCCTGATACACGATGGTCACGGTCTCAAAGCCGCGGTGTGGATGCTCGCCGACGCCTCGCGGCTCGCTCGACGGCGCGAACTGGTGCGGGCCGGCGTAGTCGAGCAGCAGGAACGGATCGTACTTGCCGCTGTCTTCGTACGTGAACAGGCTGCGCACGGGAAAGCCGTCGCCGACCCAGTGACCCGGCACGTTGCGAACGACGTCTTGAATCGATTTCGCGACCATAAGATTGCCTCCGCTCAATGTTCTCGCCCCACCAGGGTCTTCTCGATGCGGCGATCGGGGACGAGCCACATCGCCGCGACCAGAACGTAAATTCCACACGCGATCCACGGGTTCCAAAAGCTGGCGATAATCGCAATCGCATATAGCGCCAGCGATATTCTTTCCTTCAGGTCTTGTCCAACCGCGCTGGCCAGCGGCGAGTCTTTGCCTTCGCGCGCGATCAACAAGCGGGCCAGAATCCACCACGCCAGCGCCGCCATGAGCAGCACGGCGCCATAGATGGCCACTGGCCAGGCGGCAAAGTTGCTTTCGCCCATCCACCGCGTGGTAAACGGAATCAGCGAAAGCCAGAACAACAAGTGCAAGTTGGCCCACAGAACGCGGCCATCGACGTGCCGCACCGCCTGCAAGAGATGATGGTGATTGTTCCAGTAAATGCCCACGAAGACAAAGCTGAGCACGTAGCTCAGCAGCGCGGGCACCAGCGGGCCAAGCGCGGCCAACTCTGATTGTTCCGGCACCTTCAGCTCCAATACCATGATGGTAATGATGATGGCAATCAAGCCATCGCTGAAGGCTTCCAGGCGTCCTTTGCTCATGATCGGTCTCGGCCGCGACAGCCCGCAGCACAGTGTCCCACGAAAGCAGGCCGGTGTGCGCTAGTTCTTCCCGGTGCCCCGCTGCAACCCGTGGGCGACTTTCTCCGCCTCGCGCATGACGCGCAGCAGATTGCCACCCAGAATCTTATGGATGTCCTGTTCCCTGTAGCCGCGGTCCAACAGACCTTGCGTGATCCTGGGATAGGTGCTCACGTCGTCCAATTGACGGGGGGTGGTTTCGATGCCGTCGAAATCCGAGCCCAATCCGACGTGATCCACTCCGGCGACCCGAGCGATATGGTCGATGTGATCGAGCACCACGTGGATGTCGCCTGGCTCGATGGGGTTTTTGATCGCCCAGCGGCGCATTTCAGTCCGAATCTGCTGCGTGTCGTTGCCGTGTTTTTCCTTCAGCGCGCGCATAACCGGAATGGCTTTTTTGGCATTCTCGGCCGCGCTGGGCACGACGAAGCCCGAGTAGAAGTTGACCATGACGACGCCGCCATTCTCGGCGGTCAGTTTCAACACGTCGTCCGGCACATTGCGGGGATGATCGGCAATTGCCCGGGCCGAGGAGTGCGAAAAGATCACCGGCGCGCGGCTGATGCCGATCGCTTGTTTCATCGTCGCGACCGACACGTGAGAGATGTCCACCAGCATACCCAGGCGATTCATCTCGCGCACGACCTCCGCGCCAAACGGACTCAATCCGCCGTGCCGCTGCTCATCGGTCGCCGAGTCGGCCCAGTCGAGCGTGTCGGAATGGGTCAACGTCATGTACCGTGCACCCTCGGCGTACAATTGGCGCAGCACGGCCAGCGAATTCTCGATCGAGTGCCCCCCTTCGACGCCGATCATCGAGGCGATCTTGCCGGCGCTGCTGATGCGCTGGATGTCGTCGACCGTATTGGCCAGCTCGAACGTCTCGGGATAACGTTTCACCATCGCCTTGACCACGGCGATTTGCTCGAGCGTGGTCGACAGCGCCTTGCCGTCGTGGCGCGTGCCCGCCGGCACGTAGACGCTCCAAAACTGCGCCTTCACGCCCCCCTCGCGCAGCCGCGGGATGTCCGTGTGCAACTCGGGCTGCGGCCGAGAGATGTCCAGCTTGTCAAACGATGGCGAGCCCCGTTCGCGGAACTTCCAGGGCAGATCGTTGTGGCCGTCGACCAGAATCGCGCCGGCATGAACCTGACGTGCGCGGTCGGTCACCGTGATCGGGCCGCGATCAGATGGCTTGGCGACGGTTGTCGTTTGGCCGCGCGCTGAATTCGTCGGCACGGACAACAAAAGGCAGGCGATGGCGATGAGAGATAGTTCGCCAATGATTGTCCGTGGCATTACGATTGAACCTTTCGACCCACAAAGGTAAGGCGGTTGGATCTGTTGCTAGTGTGGTCGGTCCGTCCCGGCACACGCGCAGCCAGTATACTGGTGCCACATATCCGAGAGCAACGATCTGCCGCACCACCAGAATCCTATGAGCCAGCTCGACGACCGCCGCCGCGACACTCGGTTTTTTCGCCCCACGTCATCGTGGGCGATTGCGATCCCGGCGATCGCCTTGGGATTGATGAGTATGTCGCGCCTGGGCGCCGCGGCGCAGCCGCCTCTGCGACTCATTATCGAGACCGACGCCGGCGGCGACCCAGACGACGAGCAGTCGCTGGTGCGATTCCTGCTGCACGTCAACGAATGGGACGTCGAAGGCATCATCGCCAATCGGCCCCATGCTCGCGACGGGGAGAACAAGAACAGCCAGCGGACCGGGCTGGCCATCGTGCGCGCTCAATTGACGGCCTATGGCCAGTGCTGGCCGAACCTGGTCAAGCACGACCCGCGTTATCCCGCACTGGATCAACTTTGGCGGCGAACAGTCGCCGGCTACGACGACACGCACGACGCCGTGAAACTCATCATCGCGGCCGTCGATTCCGATGACCCGCGGCCGGTGTGGTACTCCGATTGGGGCACCGACGCGGGCGGCGCGACGAACAATCTA
>CAZUPX010001291.1:0-5188 GCA_964622155.1 uncultured Planctomycetaceae bacterium
CGTTTGCCGTCGATGAGAAATTGCGAGGAATCGATGTGGAGCTATTGGTCCGCCGCTACGAGGGGGCGCCCCTGTTGCAGGTCATCCGCGTGTTCCAGCGCAAGCCGGACGGCCTATACGAAATTGACTACTGGTGCGACATTTGCGCGATCCCGATGTTCATCCTCAAGCCGTGCGAGTGCTGCCAGGGTGCGACCCGGCTGCGCGAGCGATTGGTTGAAGAGAAATCCGGCCAGCCGGGCAGTTAGAAAAGCCGCCTAGTGCCCAGCCCGTTTAAGTGCTGGACAGACACTAACCCGACGCGCGAGCGAGGGATTCCTTGGTTCATCGGCGGCGTGTGTCCCAGCTCGGTGCGGAGGAAGAATCCCTCGCTCGCGCGTCGGGTTAGTGTTGGGTCCGCCGCTGGCACGGTCGCACTGATCGGCCGATTTCTTCCTGTGTCGGTGGTGGTGACCCCCATCTCGGCCAATCGCGGGTTGCGGCGCTTGCGGAGCGCGCGCGGGCCGCATATAAACAGGCAGGATTTTGCGGTAACCGGGATATTGAGTATAAGATCCCGGTCCGGCCTCGCAGAGGGCAGCTACAGATCTTGAACCCGGGCATCGATCAGACATCTTTTGCTCCCTTAGAGCACGCTGAAGGGGGACTGGCATGAGCATGAGTAAAGCGGACCAACCATCGCGCGCCGCGACGCCTCCACAAAAATCCGGAGGCTTCAATCGCCGCGCGTTTCTCAAGGGCTCCGGCGCGGCCGCGGCCGCCACGGCATTAGCCGGCGGGACCGGCTTGGTTGCCGAAGAAGCACAACCGAGTATTGTGGCCGGGCAGACGACGATCACGCTCGACGTCAACGGCGAGAAACACAAAGTCACCGTCGAGCCGCGCACCACGCTGCTCGAAGCGCTGCGCAATGGATTGAATCTCACCGGCGCCAAGCCGATCAGCATCGACGGATCGAGCGGCGGCAGCACCGTCATGCTCGACGGCAAGCCGGTGAGCGCCAACACAATGCTCGTGCTCGAGTGCGTGGGCAAGTCGATTCAAACCATCGAAGGACTTTCCACCGGAGCTGTCGGCGGCAAGATCGATGCGGTGGCCGCGGCCTTCGTGCACCACGACGCGTCACAGTGCGGCTTTTGCACGCCGGGCTTCGTGATGGCGATCAAAGCATTCTTGAAAAAACATCCCAAGGCCACCGAGGCCGAGATTCGCGCCGGACTCAATGGCAACCTGTGCCGTTGCGGCACGTATGCCAACATCATTCCCGCGGTGCTCGACGTGGTGAAAGGAGCTGGCAATGGTTGAATATACCTGGCCCGAACGAGGCAAGACTTCGGTACTCGGCGGCAGTCACGACAAGATCGACGGCCCGGCCAAGTGTACCGGCGCCGCCAAATACAGTTACGACATCAACCCCGACAAGATGCTGCTGGCGCGCATCCTGGGCTGCCCGCACGCGCACTGCAAGATCAAGAGTATCGACACCTCCGCGGCCGCCAAGGTCAAAGGCATTGTCGCGGCGCGCGAAATCAAAAAGGCCGGCGACGAAATCCAATGGCAAGGTGACGGAATCGCCGTCGTGGTCGGCACGACCGAGGGGGCCGTGGCCGAAGGGCTGGCCGCCATCAAGGCCGAGTACGACGTGCTCGAAGCCTTCGTCAACGAGGAAGACCTCAAGGCCGCCGAAGCCGCCAAGCGAACCACCAAGGGCCCCGGCAAGGTACAGCTCAAGCGCGAGCCCGAGGACGACAGCGACAAGGATTTCGAAAACAAGGAGCTCGACCGGCTGTTCAAGGAAGCCGCCGCGGTGGTCGAGGGCTACTACGGCGTGCGGGCCATCACGCACATGTGCCTCGAGCCTCACGGATCGACCTGCGATTGGAAGGACGGCAAGCTCGTGGCCCATCTGTCCACACAAAACGTCTCGGACACGGCCGGCCAGTTCGGCGCGCCGTTGGGTATCACGGCCGACGACGTGACGGTGCACTGCGACTATATCGGCGGCGGGTTCGGCAGCAAGTTTGCCGCCGACAGTTGGGGCATCCTGGCCGCCAAACTTTCGAAAGAACTCGGCCGACCGGTGAAGCTCATGCTCGATCGCGATCAGGAGCTCAAAAGCGCCGGCTGCCGGCCCTCGGGCTTTGCCGAAGTGAAGATCGGAGCGGACAGCGAAGGCGTGATTACGGTTTGGGATTCGCACCACTGGACGACCGGTGGCGCGGCCGCAGGCACGCTCTCGCAAGACGTCATGCCTTACGTGATCGTGCCGCCCAACTTCCGCCGCCGCACGACCAATGTCAAGACCAACACCGGCCCGACCCGAGCCTGGCGAGCGCCAAATCATCCGCAGGGCTGTGCGTTGTCGCAAACGGCGGTCGACGACATAGCCTCCAAGCTCAAGATGGACAGCTACGAAGTGTTCATGAAGAACCTGGTGAACGCGCCCAAGGAGCGGGCGGCGCTGTATGCCGAGGAAATGAAGATCGCCGCCAGGCTCATGGATTGGAAAGCCAAGTGGCACTTGCACGGCAAAGGCCCGGCTAAGGGTTCGGTCGTGACCGGACTAGGTATGGCCATTCACACCTGGCAGGGTGGCGGACATCCGTCGAGCTGCATGGTGAAGATTCATCCCGACGGCGGACTCGAAGCAAACTTGGGCAGTCAAGACCTGGGCACTGGCACGCGAACGGTCATCGCCACCGTTGTGGCCGAAACTTTCGGCCTGCCGATCAAGGACGTGAAGGTCAATATCGGCAGCTCGAAGCTGCCCGCCAGCGGACCGTCGGGCGGAAGCACGACCGTGGGCGGCGTCTCTGAATCGACCCGACGCACCAGCCTCGATGCGCTTGAGCAACTCAAGGCGCTCGTGGCCACGAAGCTCAAGGTCGAGGCCGACTCGCTGGTGGCCAAAGACGGACGCATCCGCGACAAGAACGACCCGGCCAAGGGCCTGAGCTGGAAAGAAGCTTGCAGCCTGGTGGGTATGAACGCCTTGGAAGTCAAAGGACGCGGCGCGCCCGGCCCGAACTCGAAGCTATCCAGCTCGGGCGTCGGGGGTGTGCAAATGGCCGAAGTGGCCGTGGACCGCGACACGGGCGTCGTGAAGATGAAAAAATTCGTCGCCGTGCAGGACATGGGCCTGGTGGTCAATCGCAAAACCGCGATCAGCCAGATCTACGGCGCCATGATCATGGGCATCGCCTTCTCCCTGTTCGAAGAGCGAATCATGGATCCCAAGACCGGCGCGTTTCTGAACGCCGAGATCGCCGACTACAAGCTGCCCCGACTGGGCGACACCGGCGAGCTGGTGGTCGAAATCTACGAGCCGGACTCGGAGCGTGCCCGCGGGGTGATCGGCCTGGGTGAGCCGCCGGTCATCAGCCCCGGCGCGGCGATCTCGAACGCCGTGTGCAACGCCCTGGGCGTACGCGTGCCCGTGTTGCCGCTCACGCCGAAGCAGGTATTAGACACTTTGAAAGCGAGGAGCGCCTGATGAAAGCCTTTGAATATGCCGCGCCGCACAGCGAGCGGGAGGTTTTGGAACTCCTTTCGGCCCAACGGGGCGAAAGCGCCGTCCTGGCGGGCGGAACCGACCTGGTCGGCCTGATGAAGAAGATGATCGTCACGCCCGATCGCGTGGTGAGCTTGCGAAACGTCGATTCGCTACGCACGATCGACGGCGACTCGCAAGGACTGCGCGTCGGCGCCATGGTGACGCTCGAAGACCTGCACGACCACTCGGCCAGCGAAGCCTATCCCGCATTGCGAGCGGCCATCGCCGCCATCGGCAGCCTGCAAATGCAATCGCAGGGCACGCTGGGCGGCGAACTATGCCAGCGGCCACGCTGCTGGTATTTCCGCGACCGCCACGGGCTATTGGCCGACCGCGGCCGGCTCGTCGAGCAGGGCGACAATCGTTATCACGCGATCTTTGGCAATTCGGGCCCCGCGAAGTTCGCCTGCCCTTCGCGGCTGGCGCCGGCCCTGATCGCGCTGGGCGCGAGTGTGCGCATTATCGGCCCGGCCGACGGCGACGAGACGGTGATGCCATTGGAAGATCTGTTCCGCACGCCCAAGGACGAGCGGCAAACAGAGCACACGCTCGAGCCGAACCAGATCGTGTCGCACATTATCTTGCCGCCCACCGACGGCCGCGCAAGCGCCAGCTACGAAGTGCATCACGGCAGTGGGCAAGACTATCCGCTGGTCGCCGCGGCAGCCGCGATCACGCAATCGCGCGGCGTTGTGGCCGAGGCCAAGATCGTGCTGGGCCAGGTCGCCCCGACGCCGTGGATCGCGAATGAAGCGATGGCAGCGATCATCGGCCTGCCGATCAACGACGAAACGGCCTCTGCCGCCGGCGAGGCCGCCGTGAGTGTCGCCACGCCGCTGTCGGGCAACGAGTACAAGGTGCAGTTGGCACGCGTGGCGGTGAAGCGCGCGATACTGTTGGCCGCTGGTCTCGAAACGGGAGGGTTTTAGCGATGCCATACGAGCGAACGTTCGACGAACCCAGCGAGCCGCTCGAGACGGTTTGTCGTCACCTGCGCAGCAAGGCGATTTTTGTCGCCGGCCAGATGGAACCGCCCGCCGATCTCGAGCAAACCGGCAGCGGCAACTGCTGGTGTAACCTGACGCAGCACATCCAGGGTCCCGACGACCAGATGGTCACCCGCCGCGAGTGCAATAGCAGTCGCACGTGCTACCAGGCGGTGCTGTAACGCAGGTATCAGTGACTGGTGGTTCGTGATTGGTAGCTGCCAGTCACCCATCCCGGGCGCGAGAAGCGCAAACATGGCGTTCACGGAGCCGCCTCCGCTATACTGCTCCGTATGAACGAATCCGCACCCCGCGGCTTGCGCTGGTTCCAATTCTCGTTGCGGACGATATTGGTCGTCGTTCCGTTGTGTGCCGTCTGGCTTGCGATCCAGGTGAAGTAGATTCAGGATCGGCATACGTTTCTCGCCGAGGAGAAAATTAAGTGCGAAGCGCTGCGCAAGAAGGGCCATCCTGTTGTAACTGTCAGTATGACAGCAAAGGGGAAGGCGCCCGGACTCTTGTGGTTGTTCGGCGAGCCAGGATTGGAGTTTTTGTCGATCCAGGTGAAATCAACGATGCCCGAGAAACGTGCAAAACGGATTGAAAAAATCGTCACCGAAACGAGGAATGATCCTCAGCTTGACGCCCG
>CAZUPX010001292.1:0-2900 GCA_964622155.1 uncultured Planctomycetaceae bacterium
ATCCGGCATTGCTCGATTGGCTGGCCGTCGAGCTGATGGACAGCGGCTGGCGGACGAAGGCAATTCACCGCTTGTTGGTCACCAGCTCGGCCTATCGCATGCAATCGTCGAGCGCGGACGCGAACAACCTGGCTCGCGACCCGGAGAACGTCACCTTGTGGCGCATGAATCCCCGCCGCATGGAAGCCGAGGTCGTCCGCGACAGCACGCTGCAAGTGGCCAACTCGATCGACGCGACGATGTTCGGGCCGGATTTGGACCACGCCTCGGGCCTGACCGTGGCCCGCCGCAGTATTTACTTCCGCTCGAGCAAGGAAAAGAAAGTCACGTTTTTGGAAACGTTCGACAGCCCGAACGTCACCGATTGCTATCGCCGCAGCGAAACGATCGTGCCGCAGCAGGCACTGGCGATGGTCAATAGCTCGCTCGGCCTGGCGCAGTCGCGGCGGCTGGCGGGCATGCTGGCCAAAGAGCTGAACACCACGGCAACGCGCCAGAGCAACTCGACGTTCGTGGCAACGACGTTCGAGCGCGTCTTGTGCCGCCCGCCCACGAGCGAAGAACAGGCCGCGTGCCTCGATTTTCTCGACGCGCAGTCGCAGCGCCTGGCGGACCCCAAGTCGCTGGCGGCTTTTGCATCAGCCGGCGACAACGCGATCAAACCGGCCGAGGATCCGATGGCTCGAGCAAGAGAGAACCTGGTGCACGTGCTTTTGAACCACAATGATTTTGTAACGATCCGATGACTCGCCGGAATTACAGCCCTGTTGTCCAGCCTTCTCGCCGTGCCTTCCTGGCCGACGTGGGCATGGGGTTCACCGGACTGGCGCTGGGCGATTTGCTGCTGGGCAACGGAATCGCTCGCTCCAGCGCTTCTGAGCCACACGCGCCGCCCGACGGGCGACCGCACATCGCGCCCAAGGCCAAGAGCGTGATCTGGATTTTCCTGGTTGGCGGCATGAGCCACTTGGAGACTTTTGACCCCAAGCCGGCGCTCACGGAGTTTGCCGGACAGGAAATCGGCCAGACGCCACACAAGGACGTGCTGACCGCTACGTTCGTCCACGAGAATTTGCGGGTCGTGGTGCCCGACGACGCCAACGGCCACATTCGTCACAAGCTCTTTCCCACGCAGGTCGGCTTCAAAAAGTGCGGCGACAGCGGCCTGGAAATCAGCGACTGGTGGCCGCAATTGGGCGCCTGCGCCGATGACCTGGCGATCGTCCGCTCGATGTGGACCACCGACAACAACCACGGCGCCCAGTTGCAGTTTCACACGGGCCGCCACGTGCTGGAGGGCCAGTTTCCCACGATCGGGTCGTGGGTCCATTACGGCCTGGGTTCGCTGGGCGACAACTTGCCGCGGTTTATCGTGTTGGGCACCCCGATTGCCGACTGTTGCGGTGGCATCGGCGCGCACGGCGCCAACTATCTCGGACCCGAGCACAGCGGCGTGCGGTTGAGCGTCGATCCCAAAAGTCCGTTGCCGTTTGCCTCGCCGGGCGACATGTATCACGAGGAGCAACAAGGCGAGTTCGAGCTGCTGTCGCGGCTGAATCAACTGTCGGCGGTCGAGTATCCGCACGACACGGCCATTCGTGCCCGCATCAAGTCGTACGAGCTGGCATTTCGCATGCAGACGGCCGTTCCTGAAGTGGTCAACTGCGACGCCGAGACAGCGGCGACGCGGACGTTGTACGGACTGGATCGCAAAGAGTCGGAAACGTTCGGCCGGCAATGCCTGGTCGCTCGCCGTCTGGTGGAGCAAGGTGTGCGCTTCGTGCAGATCTTCCACGGCTCCAACGGTGGCGCGGGACACTGGGACGCGCACTCGCAATTGAAGAAAAATCACAGCCAGCATTGCACCGAGGTCGACCAGCCGATCGCGGCGCTGATTAAAGACCTCAAGCAGCGCGGCATGCTGGACGAGACGCTGGTGGTGATTGGCAGCGAGTTTGGCCGCACGCCCGGCAGCCAGAACTCCGACGGCCGAGACCATCACGCGTTCGCCTTCTCGGTCGTTTTGGCCGGTGGCGGGCTCAAGGGGGGAATCGCGCACGGCGCGACTGACGCGCTGGGTTTCCACGCCGTCGAGAATCGTCACTATGTCACCGATATCCACGCCACCGTCTTGCACCAGATGGGACTGGACTGCAAACGGCTTGAAGTGCCCGGTCGCAAGCGGCTGGCCATCGAAGTCGGGGAGCCCATTCGAGAGATCATCGCGTAGTAGCGGTCAGAGGCCAGTGATCAGTGGTCAGTGAAGAACGAGAACATAGTCGATGCTCGTCCGATCTGACCACTGACCACTGGCCACCGATCGCTTATAACAAGACTACATGAAACCGATCCGCCACCATTCTGCGATCTTCCGCCCCTCCCGCCGCGCCTTCCTGGCCGACGTGGGCATGGGCTTCACCGGGCTGGCGCTGGGCGACATGCTGCTGCGCGACGGAATCTCGCGGGCGACGGCGGCCGACACACACTCACCGCCTATCGCCCTTCCGCACGTATCCCCCAAGGCCAAGAGCGTGATCTGGATCTTTCTGGTCGGCGGCATGAGCCATCTCGAGACCTTTGATCCCAAACCGGCGCTTACCGAGTTCGCCGATCAGGAAATCGGCCAGACTCCGCACAAGGATGTCTTGACCGCCACGTTCGTGAACGACAATTTGCGACCCTTCGTGCAAAACAACGCCAACGGCACCCTGCGGCTGAAGCTCTTTCCCACTCAGGTCGGCTTTGCAAAGCGCGGAGCCAGCGGACTGGACATGAGCGACTGGTGGCCGCACCTGGCCACGTGCGCCGACGACCTGGCGATCATCCGCTCGATGTGGACCACCGACAACGATCACGGGGCCCAGGTGCAGTTTCTCACCGGCCGTCACGTGCTCGAAGGA
>CAZUPX010001293.1:0-2150 GCA_964622155.1 uncultured Planctomycetaceae bacterium
CTGGCGATTAATCTCGAAGTCACCAGCAATCGGCCCGACTGCCTGGGCCATTTGGGAATTGCACGTGAAGTCGCCGTGCTCTGGGATCGTCCGCTGAAGATGCCACCGGCCGATCCGCCGCCGGGGTCGGCGGGCGTGGCAGAGCTGACTTCCGTTCGTATCGAGAACCCCGCCGAGTGTCCGCGTTACACGGCCCGCGTGATCCGCGGCGTCCGAGTTCGGCCGAGCCCGTCGTGGCTGGTCAAACGTCTGGCGACGGTGGGTGTGGCCCCGATCAACAATGTCGTCGACATCACCAACTACGTGATGCTGGAATGCGGTCAGCCGCTGCACGCCTTCGACCTGGCGCGCCTGGCCGGCCGACAGATCGTCGTCCGTCAGGCCCGGCCGGGCGAGAAGCTAGTCGCAATCGACCACAAGACATACCAGCTCGACCCTACCGTGTGCGTGATTGCCGATGCCCAGCGGGCCGTGGGACTGGGGGGCGTCATGGGTGGCGCGGACACCGAGGTCACTGAGAAGACCACCGAGTTATTGATCGAAAGTGCCGAGTTCGACCCGCTTTCGATCCGAGGCACTGCACGCAAGCTGAATCTTCACAGCGACTCGTCGTATCGATTCGAGCGCGGGCTGGATCCCCAGGGAGTCGACTGGGCTAGTCGCCGCTGCTGCCAGTTGATTTTGGAGCTGGCCGGCGGAGAGTTGGCTGGCGGCGTGCTCGACGTGGGGCGCAAGCCCGAACAGCGCGAGCCGGTAACACTTCGCTTCGACCAGTTGCGGCGCGTGCTGGGGATCGACGTTGAGCCACAAATCGCGCGGCGGATCGTCATAGCGCTGGGCAGTCGCGAAGTCGGCGGAGATAGCAAGAGCGTGCAGGTCGTGCCGCCATCGTGGCGGCGAGACCTCGTCCGCGAGATCGACCTGATCGAGGAAGTCGCCCGCATCCACGGCTACGACAAGATTCCCGAGGACACCAGCGTGCCAATGGTCACGTCGCACCGCACGCACACCGACCGCGTACTGGCCAAGGTTCGCGGCGCGCTGACGGCCGCCGGCTTTGACGAGGCGATGACGCTCAGCGCCGTCGAAGAGCCCTGGTCCGAGGCATTCAGTCCCTGGACCGACGCTCCGGCGCTGCAATCGTCGATGACCATTCTGCGTCGTGCCGATCGACTGCGACGAAGCCTGGTGCCGAGCTTGCTGGGGGCGCGCGAGACGAACGAATCGCTGGCCAACTCGCCGATCGAGCTATTCGAAATCGCCCACGTGTATCTGCCCCAGTCTGGCGAGCTGCCACACGAGGAGAGGATGGTTTCGCTGACCAGTGGCCAGGACTTTTTCGCCGTTAAGGGTGTGATAGAGGGCTTGCTCTTTGCACTAGGTTCGTCGGCGGAGCTTGAAGTCCGCCCGACGCGACAGAGCTTGCTCGATCCGCAGCGCTCGGCCGAACTGTTTGTCCGCACAACCAACGGCCGCGAGCTGCCGCTGGGCTACCTGGGCGAGGTGAGTGAGTCGGGTATCAAAGAGTTCGATCTGCGTGGAGCCAGCACCGTAGCCGAGTTGAAGTTCAATACACTTTCTGAAATCGTCAATCTCATTCCGCAGTACAGGCAGCCGCCCGTGTTTCCGGCGGTGACGCGCGACTTGAACCTGGTTGTCGACGAGGGCGTGCGCTGGACCGACGTCGCCCAGACCGTTCGCGCCGCGGCCGCTCCACATGCCGAGTCGCTCGAATTCCAAGACGTCTACCGCGACGCCGAGCGCCTCGGGCCAGGCAAAAAGAGCCTCCTCTTCACGCTGACGCTACGCCTCGCCGACCGTACGTTGACCGGCGATGAAGCCGATCAAACGGTCGCGCGCGTCGTTCAAGCGGCGCAGAAAGCCCACGGCGCGCAGTTGCGGGCGTGACTCGAAATTCGTAGAGATGAGTCGCATCCAAATTCGAGCAGCGATACCCCAAGCAAGCCCCAGTCCGGCCCCGACACCGAGAGCTCTCCAGACATGCGCGCGCCGATCACGTGCATCGAGGAACTCTCGCGGGAACCAGTACGCGTTGCAACATATGGAATTGTCGAAAATGGAAGGCCCATGCAACCTAACGTCCAAGGTAAGCCGCACGGACAAGCGGCGCGATGAACGACAGACGATCA
>CAZUPX010001294.1:0-2341 GCA_964622155.1 uncultured Planctomycetaceae bacterium
TTCTACAGAGCCGTTCTGACGCGTTATTCCCCCCATGACTTTGCTGGACCGAAGCCTGGCGAACACACACACCGCCACGCCGACAGCAAACAAGACGCTCGCCGACGGCTCGGGGACGATGGCCCGAGGGGCAGGTGGGAAATCAGATAGGGGTGATCCCGTATTGAAGTTCGAGAAGAATCGCACCCCGCTCGACGGGACCTCTGCGAAAAGAAAAGCGGCCAACTCTTCTTTATGACGCACAGTATCGTAGAGCTGTCCCCCGGGGTTGCGCCCCGTGAATGCCCTGACCGAGATCTCGACGTAGTCCCCGATCTGTACCGGAATGTCGCGGAGATCGACAAAGGTGGAAAGGTCGTGGCCCGCAAAGAAGTTTTCGGAGCGGTAGGGGGGAATGGTGCTCCCGGGGCGGTATAATGTGACATTTCCAGTGACATACGAATTAAAGTAATTCGATCGCGACCACACTCCCTCCGCTAGCATCAGCTTGAGCGTGATCGGATCATCCATGAATTCGCCAGGCTCTGGCATGATCCTGACCCGACTGAACGATTGAGCTTCCGCTTCAGATGAATAGCCGAAAGCAGAGGCTGCTGAATAGACGAATGCCATCTGGTTATAAAGGTCGGGTGACGCGCCTGACCACCAGTGATACGGGGCAAACGCATCGCCATAGCTTGCGATCGCGCGGGCAAGGCCGGGACCAAAATGTGGGTACGTTTCGTAATGCCCGGGGACAGGTGAGCTTGCAATGAGATTGCGATTGTCGGCCCGCACATCAAGCTCAGACGTTGGTGTCGAGGCAGCCGCGTAGTTACTGACGTCATCATAATAGCCGGAGTAGGGACTTCCGAAAGCGCCGCCCCAGACCGATATATTCGACGGGGCGGAGTAGACCAGGACCGCGCCGACGAGCGGTTTGGGAAAAACGCCATAGACAACGCCAGTCAAAAGAATCGCAACGAGCCAGAGTCGTGCCGAGCGACGAATCCGCATGAGCTACTCCTTATGAGGTCGTTGAGAACGATCGCCCGGTGTCGATCGCTTACGCATTCTCAATGTCAACGCCCTTGCCTCTGAACCGCAGTCCGCTAAAGCATAACCACCGCGCCCCCCCCCATGTCAAGCGCCAAATGAAACATTGTGTGTGGCACGAAATCCTGGCACGTAGCTGAATTCGCCAGAATTCAGGCGCATCCAGCCTGAAGTCTTGCGACTTCAGCTACACTCGCTACGTCTCCAGCACCTCCAGCATACCGGCCAGCGGCACTGCGGCTCGCTCGGGCACATTGTTCAGCTCGTATTGCAATTCATAGACGGCTTGCTCCATCAGGTGAACCCGCAACAACTGATCGAGCTGCGTTTTCTCGCGGGGCAGCAGCTCGGGCGGACAGGCGGCGGCATACGATTTGAGAAACGCCGAGCTCGTCCACAAGCTCCAGAACTCAGCAGCCTGATGGCCGGCCGTGACAGCGTCGGCCGTGACGGCACCAATCTTGGGCAGACGCACTAGCGCCGCGGAAGCCGCATAGTGGAAGGAATGGACCATGCCCGCCACGTCACGTAGGACCGACGATTTGATGCGCTGAGCCGTCTGCGATCGAGTTGGGTCTCCCTCGAACCCGGTGATCAAAAAGTCTTTGCCGGTGTATAACACCTGGCCCAGGTGATAGTTGCCGTGGCAGCGAATGCGCTGGGCGCTGATCTTGTGTCCCACGATGTCCTGGAACCGCTCGAGCACTTGCTTTTCTCGATCCAGCACCTGGCGAGCGATGCTCTGCACCTCGGGCGAGAGCGCGCTCAACTGCGACCGCAATTGGTGCAAGGCCTGCAAGGCAAGTTTGCGCGCCGACTGGTAGAGCGAACGCTGATAAAGCTGCGTAAAAGGTTCGGGCGCGAACGCCATATCGGTGTGGTCGGCCGCCAGGGCGGTGTGCAACTCTCCGGTCCGGCGACCCAACAGGGTCACCCACTCGAAGAATCCGCCCAGCAGATCCTTGGCAATCTGCGGCGCGTCACCCTTGGCGAGTTCCCAAAACGACGGCGACGGATGCTGTGCCGACGGGCGGTTTTCAGGAGGCAGGGTGATGACGTATTCGAAGAAGCGTCCCAGCTCGTCTTGCACAAATTGCCAGGCTGTGACCGTGTTGGGCACATAGTTACGCAGCACGGCCAGCGTGAACGCTTCGCCATCCGAGCGCCGATACTCGACCGAGCCGACAGCAGGCGCAAAGTGTGCGAAATGAGACTGCGGCCTTGCCAGGAATCGGCTCATCTCCAAATCAACGTTCACTCCGCTCTCAAGCCGGCGCAGGAGCTTGAGAGTCCATTTTTCGCCCAA
>CAZUPX010001295.1:0-1688 GCA_964622155.1 uncultured Planctomycetaceae bacterium
TGGCGTGGTCGCCAGAACAGGATTCCTACCCTCGTTTTCCGGGTTCGATTCCCGGCAGGTCCAATGCGAACGCCCGGCCGTTACGCCGGGCGTTGCGCCAGAACAGAATTCCTACTTCACCCAATTATAACGCGATGCCTCACGGTCGACAACGCCGGAGCGTCGTACCGGAGCTGCACGTGGAGACACAGACCGAGCAGAGTTCAACGCTTCTACTGACCGCCAAACAGGCGGCAGCGAGCTGTGGTAAGTCGCTGCGGACTTGGCGAACGTGGGACGCTGCCGGCCGGATTCCACAGCCGGTGCGGATCGGACGGTCGACATTGTGGCGAGCGGATGAGCTCCGCGAGTGGGTGAAGGCTGGGTGCCCGCGCCGTGCGGAGTGGGAGGCGCGAGCATGTTAACGCTTCCCGGACCGGACAGAGAAATCGGCGTCGTGTTGGCTAATCGGCTTGGTCTGGCGCTCAACAAGCGCGAAGGGCACGACTTGGCCGGCCCTTGCATCGCGTGCAAGTCGAGCGACGCGTTCCGACTGCACGTGGAACTCGGCGTGGCCCAGTGCTATTCGTGCGGCGGCAAGTGGGCGCCAATTCAGGTTGCTGAATTGATACTCGGCAACCGCGAGCAGGCCAAGCAACTGCTCATCGAGATCGGACTCTTCAAGCCGGACCCAGGGACTGAGGCGGCTCCGACTGATCCGATCGAGGCGATCGCGCGGCAGAAGGGGGTCACTGTCGACTCGCTCCGAGTATTTAGTGCGAAGGCCGTCACTCCGACTTCGATCCAGCTGCCGTGCTACGGTCCTGATGGAAAGAATTGCACCACGTTTTCGATGTCGACAAAGACGGGAACGCAGGCCAACAAGGGACTGTTCGCCAAGGGGAAGCCGGCGGGGCTGTTCTTCCCGCATGAGGACAGACAAGTTCGATTGCCGAAGCCCGGTGAGGTCTGGCACCTGGTCGAGGGTGTCAAAGACGCTGCGGCGCTACAGGGGCTTGGGCTGCTCGCATGTGGGCTGAACACATGCCGGCTCGCTGCGAAGTTCGCTCGGCTCTTCACCGGCGTGGAAACCGTACTGGTGCCCGACCGCGACCGTTCCGGTGAAGAGGGCGCGCAGTTCACGGCCCGCGTGCTTCGTGGGGCTGCAAAGTCAGTCCGCACCGCCGTGCTGCCGGCTGAGTTCAAGGAGAGCGAAGGTGAGGACGTGCGCGATGTTCTTCGTCGTGCCAACGGTCGCGAGCAGGTCTTGCAAGCAATCGCCGACGCACAGCCGCCCGCGGGCTGGGAGCCTTTGGAGCAGGCCCAGGAGATGCCAACGACGGCGTCGATCGACTTCGAGCTTGCCGAAGGAGAGCCGGTCAAACTTGAGGTCTCGCCGGCCGGCGGCAAACCCCAGCGATTGGTCGTCGCCGTACGGGGTGACGTCGAATTCCGCGACCGGATCAACACCGACAGCAGCGTCTCTCGGGAACGATTCATCAAGAAGCTTGCGGAGAAGCTCAGTATCGAACGCGAGGTGCTCGCGCCGCTGGTCGACCCGCAACTTACCAAGCTTGCTGGTGAGATCGACAAAACCGCAGGTCATGGCGGTGCGGGTGACGACGACGAGGAGCAGAGCCAAGCCACGATTGCAGCCAACCTGGCCCTGGAGTGGGAACTCTGGCACACCGTTGCCAAGGAGGCCTACG
>CAZUPX010001296.1:0-13515 GCA_964622155.1 uncultured Planctomycetaceae bacterium
GCCTTCGACATCCCGCTTGGACGATCAAGTTCTCACTCATCGCCCGGGACCTGCTACGCGGCGCTCCGGCGCTTACCGCGACGGGACTTTCACCCGCAAGTCTGATACAGCACGACTCGCCCCGCTTACGCGTGGCGAATCATTCAGGACGCACCATCCCGGCAGTATAGCAGAGGCAAACGAGGCTCTGCCGGCGTGCGACAAGCGAGTGTCAATCCGCCGTGAGCCGCGGGACAACAAGCAGCAACACACTAATCACACACCACCGCAGTGGCGGTGGTGTGTGATTAATCTGGTGTTGGGCTAGCGCGGCGGAATTCCGGGAACTGTCTAAAGAAATATATTGGAGGCGTTCCCTCGCCAGCACGTTTGACGACTGCCTCTGGAAATGCGGCACGAAGTTCTTCAACGTCCTCATCGCTTGCATATGGCTCCAGCAAAAAGCCGTCGACTTGCCGCGCCCCCATCAGTCTCCAAATCATCGGTAGTTCAGTTGCGTAGGGAGGCTCTAGCGTGCCGGCCGAGTTGTTGGTGGCACGTTGATAGAGGTATTCGCGCACTCGCACCTGCCGGTAATTGAGTCCGAGCCAGCAGCACACGGATACCAACGTCACCAGCACGAACAGGGTTCGCAGGCCAAACCGGAACCAGCGGCGCTTAGGGGCGGGGGTCATTTTTTGCGGAGGACGCTCCAGGCCAGCAAGGCCCCGACGACCAGAACGATCACAATGATCACTAACTCAGTGGGTCCGATGCTGAAAAGGGCAAGTAATGGATCGCTCATCCGCGCAGTATAGCAGGGGGCCGATTCAGGCTGTGCCGACGTGTGCCACGCGACCGTCAAACCGGCGTGAAGTGCGGGAAAACAAGCAGCAACACACTGATGATTTTCTACCCCCGGGGCGTCCCTAACAAAACCCTAACAATCGCCCCGTATCATCAATGGGAGCGGCCGTCGTGTGCCGTCCAAGGATGAGCGGCCGGGATTCCTGAAAACGGAGCTCGAGTTGATTGACTTGCGGCAGCCGCTGATTTCGCCGGCCTACCAAACGCATGCCCGGCACGCTGGCGGGCACTCATCGCACATCGTTGATGGGCAACAGTGTGCGCACTTTCGTCGCTGGTGTCGCCGGCGATTAGGCTCGTAAGAGGGACTTGTTTATGAGTTGGACTCGCTGTGCTTGTGCGATGGTGACCGCAGTGTTGTTGGCCGCCACGATCTCGTGCTCGCGCGCCTCACGCGAAGAGGCCGAAGAGACGATCCGGATCACCGGGTCCGACACGATGGTCAACCTGACGGTGGCCTGGGTCGAGGCGTTCAACATAGACCACCCTACTAAGATCATCGTCCGCGGCGGAGGCTCGGGCGTGGGGATCGCCAACCTGTGCTCGGGCCGGATCGAGCTGGCCACCTCCAGTCGCCCCTTGAAACCCAAAGAGATCGAAACGGCCAAGGCCAACACCGGCAAGACCCCCAAGGAGTTCGTCGTCGGCCGCGACGCCCTGGCGGTCTTCATCCACAAGGAGAATCCCCTGGAGGCGATCTCGATCGAAGAGTTGGCGGGCATCTTCGGCGCGACGGGCAAGATCGACAACTGGAAACACTTGGGCGTTGACAACTCGGACTGCCGCGATGACGAGATTATTCGCGTCACTCGGCAGAACAGCTCCGGCACGTTCGTCTATTTCAGGGAGGCCATCCTGGGCGAGGGAGGCGAATACAAGCAGGGATACACATCCCAAAGTGGCTCCTCCGACGTCGTGGCGCTAATTTCCCACACGCCCTGCGCCATCGGTTACAGCGGTATGGGCTACAAGACCGACACGGTCAAGGTGTTGAAAATCGCCAGGAAGAAGGGCGAAGCGGGCGTGGAGCCGTCGGTCACGACGGCTCTGGACGGCAGTTATCCGATCTCGCGGCCGCTGTACTTTTACACCCTGGCCGAGCCGAAGGGCGCCGTGGGCGAGTTCATCACCTGGGTGCGGTCGAGTGAGGGCCAGCGGATCGTCGAAAAAGAAGGTTACGTTCCCGTTTCCAACGAAGATCCCAATCCGTAACTGTCCCCACCGCCGACAAGCCCCATGTCAATGGCCTCTGTCAAGACCCCGACAGCCAGCCAGCCGCCCAGCGACGCGCTGGGTTCGCGCATGCGCTTGCTCGGCGAGCAGGCCGTCGAACTGCTGATTCGAGTGTGCGGTTATAGCGCGATTTTCTTCGTATTCGGCATTTTTTTCTTCGTGTTCCGCGAAGGAGCGCCGATCCTGGTGGGCGGCCTGGACTTGAAGGAGTTTTTCACCAGCACGGACTGGAATCCGGTTGCCGACACGCCGCGCTACGGCATCCTGGCGCTATTGGCCGGCACGGCGTCGGTCACGATTCTGGCGATGGCCATCGCCGTACCGCTGGGGTTGGGGGCTGCCATCTTTGTCTCGGAGTTCTCGGGTCCGCGGTTGAAGGAGGTGTTGAAGGTCGCCATCGAGATGCTGGCGGTCATTCCCTCGATCGTTTGGGGCTTCATCGCCTACATGATGCTCAACCCGCTGATCATCGCCGTGACGGGAGCGCCGATTGGCGTAAACATCCTGAACGCAGGCATCATCGTGGCGCTGATGAGCGTGCCGGTGATTGTGTCGGTGGGCGAGGACGCGCTAAAGGCCGTGCCCGACTCGTATCGCGAGGCGGCGGTGGCCCTGGGCGCCAGCCGCTGGGAGATCGTCTACCGCGTGCTATTTCCCGCGGCCAAAAATGGGTTGCTGGCGGCTGTGCTGCTGGGCGTGGGACGGTCGATTGGCGAGACCATGGCCGTGATGATGGCCACCGGACACGCCAATCAAATTCCGCACAGCGTTCTGGATCGCGTGCAGACGTTGACCGCCACGATCGCGGCCGAGCTGGGCGAGACCGTGCAGGGGGACGACCATTACCGCGTGTTGTTCGTGATCGGAACGGTGCTATTTGCAATCGCGTTTGTGGTCAATCTGACCGCCGACCTTGTCGTCAAGGGCGTCCGGGGTCGACAAAATGGCTAGCGAGGTACCCACGCATTTCCGTTACTTCATCTCGCCCGGCAGGCCGGTCAATGACCACTCGCCTGAGGGCACGCCGAGCGATCCGCTGGCCAGCATCGAGGACGCCCTGGCCGCGATCGAGCGGCAACATGCCCCTCGGTCCGAAGCGCCGGCCAGGCTGCGCGGATACGACCGCATCGAGATCTGCTCGATCCCCCGCCCCACAAGCGAGCCACGCTTGGGCAAGTCGCCGCGCTATGAGTTTTTTGTCGATCCGCTCACCGGCGGCGAAGAGCGGGCAACCGGCACGGCACTAGCGCCGTGGCCCGACTTGCAGTCGGCCATCTCGGGCATGGCCCAACTCAAGCGCGAAGGCGCCATCCGCCTGGAGCCGGGGCAGCACTTGAGCCTGGCGGTGCGCGAGACGTTTTCCGCCACGCCGCTCGATCGCCGTAAGCGTCGATACGAGCAGGTTGCGAAGTTCGTGTTCTTGATGATGACAATCGCACTGATCGCGCCGTTGGTTATAATCTTTGCGCACCTGCTGTACAAAGCCTGGCCGGTGCTGTCGCTGGCGTTTGTTTTCGAAAACCCGAGCAACGGCATGACGGCCGGCGGCGTTTGGGCGCCGCTGGTCGGCACGTTCTACCTGGTGTTCTTTTCGCTGTTGGCGGCGGCGCCGATCGGGGTGCTGGCCGGCGTGTATCTGAACGAGTATGCCGGCGACAACTGGTTTACGCGGGTCGTGAACCTGGGCGTGATGAACCTGGCGGGCGTGCCCAGCATCGTGCATGCGCTGTTCGGCGTGGGTGCGTTCGTGATGTTTGCCCGCATGGGCGAGAGTGTGCTCGCGGCCGCCTGTACGCTGGCCGTTATGTCCCTGCCGGTGGTCATCACCAGCACCAAGGAGGCGCTGGCCAGCGTGCCGATGGCGTTTCGCGAAGCCTGCTGGAACATGGGCGCCAGCCGCTGGCAGACCATCCGCACGATCGTGCTGCCCAACTCGATCAGCGGCATCCTGACGGGCGTGATCTTGGAGATCTCGCGCGCTGCCGGCGAGACGGCCCCCATTCTGTTCACAGGCGCGGCCTATGCCGTCAGCGTGCCGAACAAGGGTTGGGGTTACTTCTTCCCCTATACCCTCGACCAAAGCTGCATGGCCCTGTCGTATCACCTGCACGTCCTGCTCACTCAGGTGCGGGGCGCGACCGCCGAGCAGGTCGCCGCGGGCAACAGCCTGCCGCTGGAACAATTGCAATACGGCACCGCCGTCGTTCTGATTGGGCTGGTGCTGGTGGTCAACAGCGCGTCGATCGCGCTGCGGATGTACCTGCGATCGCACAAGAAGTGGTAACGCATGGGCGCGGCCGGCATCGAACTGCAGGACCTCACCGTCCGCTACGCCGACAAGCTGGCGCTGGACGGTGTTTCGCTGGTCATTGAGCCCAACCAGATCTTCGGCATCATCGGGCCGGCCAACTCGGGCAAGACCACGCTGCTAAGGTGCATCAATCGCACGATTGATTTCGCCGAACACGTGAAGGTCGAGGGCCGCGTCACGGTCGGCGGCCAGGACGTGCGCCAGGTGGCCAATGTGTTTGCTCTGCGGCGGAGAATCGGCATGGTGTTTCCCCTGCCGGTCGGGCTGCCGCTTTCGATCTACGACAACGTGGCCTACGGACCTCGCATGGCCGGCCTGCGGCACCGCGGCGATCTGGATGAGCTGGTCGAGAAGTGTCTTCGCCAGGCCGCCCTGTGGGACGAGGTCAAGGACCGACTCGACATGCTGGGCACCAAGCTATCGGGCGGACAGCAGCAGCGGCTGACGCTGGCCCGCGCATTGTCACTACGTCCGGACGTCCTGTGTCTCGACGAGTTTTCCATCGCCATCGACCCGGTGACCACGATGAAGATTGAGGAGGTCTTGCTCGAACTGCGCCAACAGATGACGATCGTACTGGTGACGAACCTCGTGCAGCAGGCTCGGCGACTGGCAGGGCAAACGGCCTTTCTCAACGCCTCGCGGCTGGTCGAAGTCGGCGACACGAAGCAAATCTTTACCAAGCCCGAGCACCAGATGACTTACGACTACGTGACGGGGAACATCGGCTGATGGCCACGGCTGACGCGACCACCTACAGCATCCAGACGCACGAGCTGAATCTCTGGTACGGGGACTTTCAGGCCCTGCGCGACATTACGATCAGCGTTCGCCCCCGCTGCGTTACCGGCCTGATCGGTCCCTCGGGCTGTGGCAAGACCACGCTCTTGCGGAGCTTCAACCGCATCAACGAACGTTACGGAAACGTCCACACGACGGGCGAGATCTACGTGCTGGGAAAGAACATCTACGACGCGGACGTCTCGCTGGCCGAGCTGCGCAAGACGGTGGGCATGGTCTTTCAGCGGCCCAATCCGCTGCCGCTATCCATTTATGAGAACGTTGTGTTTGGACTGCGGGTTCATACGCAGCGAGACGCCTTCGGTCGTGGCGAGCGCGATGCGCTGGTCGAGTCGGCCCTGCAGGATGTCTTTCTGTGGAAGGACGTCAAGGACAAGCTGCACAGCAAGGCCACAAAGCTGACCCTGGAGCAGCAGCAGAAGCTGTGCATCGCCCGGCTGCTGCCGCTTAAGCCCCGCGTCATCCTGATGGACGAACCGTGCTCGGCCTTGGACGCCGAGGGGACGCAAGCGATCGAGACGCTGATCGACACGCTTCGGGAAAAGTACACCGTGCTGATCGTGACCCACAACATGGGCCAGGCCGCGCGGGCCAGCGAAGAGTGCATCTATATGCTGCTGGGCCGCGTGATCGAGCACGGCAAGACCAAGGACATCTTTTTGCATCCCCAGAACAAGGAAACGGAAATGTACATCGAGGGCCGCTACGGCTAGTTCGCCCGGCCGGCTCACTGGCGCGCCTTTACAGAATCGGGCGATTGGTAGAGACTAAGGAGTAGCTAGTGGGCCGTGGCAAGCGGCTAGACGACTGTCGTTAACGGCCGTCCAGCGGCTAGCTGCGATGCGTAATTCTTGCAAAGTGTTCAGATTTAGCCGCAGGTGATGGTTTGGTTGTCGATTGAGCCACACTCATACTCGAATTGACAAACTTTGCAAACATTAGTTTTGAGAGCTTAGCTGCGTAGCATCGAAGCGGGGTTTGCGGGACCTCGTCCGCTAGCCACAAACCACGAGCAACTAGCCACTACAAATGGCCAAGCAACTTCCCCGACAGATCGACGGACTGAAACAAAAGATTCTGTTCGTCGGAACTCTGGTGGAAGAGGCGATCACCAAGGCCATCTCGGCGCTGATCAATCGCGACAGCAAACTGGCCAAGGCCGTCCTCGACGCCGACACAGAGATCGACACCATGGAGGTGGACGTCGAGGAGGAGGTGCTCAAGATTCTCGCCCTCTATCAGCCGGTGGCGGCCGACCTACGGTTCGTCGTCGCCGTGCTGAAGATTAACAACGACCTGGAACGGATGGGGGACCTGGCGGGGAACATCGCCAAGCGGGTGCTGTTCCTGGCCAGTTGCGAACGGTTCGACCTGCCTCCCGAGGTCCGTCCGATGGCGGCACGGACGCAGTCGATGGTCAAGGAGAGCCTGGACGCACTGGTGAATTCGGACGTCGTGCTGGCTCAGAAGGTGCGTGAATCGGACGACGAGGTGGACAACCTGCGGCGGACGATCGAAAAAGAGATCGAGCAGCAGATCGCCCAGCACCCCGAGCGCACCGACTGCCTGATGCGGCTGTCGTCGGTGGCGCGGCACTTGGAACGGATCGCCGACATGGCGACCAATATCGCCGAAGACGTGATCTACATGGTCGAAGGCGAGATCGTGCGTCATCATCGCACGAGCGAATCGATGTAAGGGTCGTGATCGACAGCGGCCTGCTATCAGGTCCCGCTATCGGCCGCGGTGCTGGTTGCTCTTGTGCCAAGATGGCACACCGCCGCGAAATTTGTTGCGCTAATGGCAGACTGCATCTCGATGCGCTCAGCCCTCCGCTGGCGTCATCAACTTCGTGCGCCAGCGCGGGTTGGGAAATTTACCATTTTTTCTCAAGTTGGCGGCACCTTGTTTGCACGAGAACGGCGGCGTCCCGCAATGGACGAATGAGAGACCAACCTCTCTCAAATCTCATTCACGGAGGAGGCTCCCATGCTAGTTCTCAGCCGCAAGCAGACCCAGGAATTGCGAGTGGGCGACGACATCACGATTACCGTGTTGGAGGTTAAAGGCAATGTCGTCCGCCTTGGCATTCAAGCGCCGCGCGACGTGCGCATTCTGCGTGGCGAATTGACGGAGTGGAACGACCAATTCTCGGCTCCGGGCAAGCGGATTGAGTTGTCCGTAGCCGAGTGACGTGGCGAACCGTTTCAGTCGCGAGGCTTGAGATCACTCTTCGGCGCGCCAGACCCGTTGCGAGCTACGCACCTAGGCTCGGTATTGCCTGAGCATCGCGCGACATGGTAATATCGTGGCCGCTGTCACCATCCAGGTGAGTCGGGCATTTGCGGCAGGCTGGGCTGGCGGATCGCCGGGGGTTCCGGCGTTCGTTGACTGGCCCCATCAACGGAGTCGCGCGTGGGCACTAAGAAGACAGGAAAAGGTCGGCGAAAATTAGGGCGCAAGAAGCGTCGTATGCGATCCAAAATCCGGCATCGCAAGTAGACGGCTGGGAACGCCATGTGCGCGTTCGAATGAAGCGACCCTCTTTCTGAATTCACCCTGAACGCTTCGGCGGGGTGCTCTAGTTCTTGCTTCAGGGCCGCTCAACTCTTGAGTCCCGTCGTGGCGATGCCGCGCAAGAAAGTTCGCTGCGTGAAGAAAAACAGGATCACAATCGGCAGCGTGAACAGCGCCGCGGCGGCCATCAGCAGGTTCGTCTGGCTCGAGTAGGCGCTGGTGAACTGTTCCAGGCCATAAGCCAGCGGAAAGCGGTCTGGATCGCTCAAGTAGAGCAACGGACCGTTAAAGTCGTTCCACGACGCGATGAACTGGAACAGAGCGACGGTCGCCAGGGCCGGCCTCGACAGCGGCAACACGATCCGCCAGAAAATGCCCCACTCGCCGCACCCGTCCATCCGGGCAGCTTCGCTCAGCTCGTCGGGAATCGTCAGAAAGAACTGCCGCAACAGAAAGATCGAAAACGCGTCACCCAAAAACGTCGGCAAGATCAATGCACTCAGCGTGTTGTACAGACCGATGTCGCGGATCAGCGCGAACCGGGGGATCATCGTGACGTGCCATGGCAGCAGCATGGTGGCCACCATGACAAGGAACAACCCATCGCGTCCCGGCCACCGCAGCCGCGCAAATGCATAGGCCGCCAGCGAACAGCTCATGAGCGTCCCCAATACACTCAGCGAGCAAAGCACAAGCGAGTTGCGTAAGTATCGCGCGTAAGGCATCGTGGTTACCGCTTCGATGTAGTTCGAGAATCGCCATTCGACGGGTAGGATCCGATGCGGCTGGGCCGCGATCTGTTCCTGCGGCTTGAGCGACGTGAGCACCATCCACACGAGCGGAATCGCGAAAACCGCGGCCAATGAGGCCAACAGCGCGTGAGCAAGCCATGCCGGTGGGTTACTGCGATTCACGCTCGGCCTCCAAACGCGCCTGCACGCGACGCACAGCATCGACGAGCGCCTGACGTGGGGGCACGAGCTTGTACATCGCGTCTTCAGCGGCCCGAATGATCTCGTCCTGAAAAAACTGGGCACCCGGCACTGCCGGGGTGGGCACCTGGTCGGGGCTGGCTGCCAATTCGACGAATACGCGGAACAATGGAAAGCGGTGCAGGTGCTCTTGAAACTTCGGATGGTCGACAACGCTCTGTGACGCGGGAATCCAGCCGCCGGCCGCGCAGGCCCGCGCCGCGTCGGACTCGTGCCCGTCAAAGCCGCTCCAGAACTTCATGAACGCCCACGCGCCCCGCGGATTGCCGGCGCCGCGCGGCACGACGAAAAAATTGCCGTTCACCCAGCCGGCGCGCTCCCGGCCGCCGCGTGGCGCGGGCAAGGGTACGACTCCATAGCGCGGCTCGGTCTCGCCCCGCTCGCGCGAGGCGCGTTGCACAGCGTCGATCTCGGCCACGCGCCACTGGCCGTCCATGATCATCGCGTATCGCCCATCGAACAGCGGAAAGCACGCGCCCGGCAATGCCTGGTCCCCCTTGCGAAATCGGACCACCTGGTCGGCGCCGTACCGCCGGCTGTAGGAAGACATCCAATCGAGCGCCGCGACGATCGGCTCGCTGTCGGCCGCGACTCGATCGGAAGTGAAATCATAAAACCTGTCACCGAACACGATTCCCCACGACCAGATGCGGCGTGGGTCGGGCAGGAAGCCGTAGCGTTCGCGTGGCGGAGGACTGTCCGGTGGGGCGATTGTCAGCGCCGCCTTGTCGAGATCGTTGAGCGTGCGAGGCGGCTGTAGATGGAACTCGTCGAGCATCGCCGCGTTGTAATATAGCGCGCGAATATCCAGCCCGTTGCAGAGACCGTATAATCGGCCGCGATAGCTGCCGATCTGGCGCGCCGAGGGAAACAGCCATGCTTCCAGCTCGGCAATCTCGTCCGCCGCGGCCAACTCATCCAGCGGCACCAACGCCCCTCGATGGGCCCAGTCGGCCACGATCGGATCGTCCTGATTGACGACGTCGGGCGGGTCGCCGCCGGCAACACTCAAGAAGAATTTCAAATCCAGGTTGTTGCCGGGCATGGCGACCGGACGCACGAAGAACTCATTCTGGCTGGCGTTGAAGCGCTCGACGATCGCATCGACCACCGCGCGGTCCTTGCCACCCCAAAAGTGCCAGAACACGACCTCGCTGCGGCCGGCGGGCGCGTGCCACCGCGCGCCGGCCCCTTCGTAGTAAACGGCCGTCAACAATGCTGCGACGAGCGACAGCCCGGCAAGTGTTTTGAGGTCGGCACGATTCATCGGGCCGCTCCCTGGTAATAAACCCAGTATCGCGACGAGCGAAACAGGCCCACGGTGAGTGTCAGGACCAGCACCAACAGCGTCCAGGCCATGGCCGAAGCGTATCCCAGATCGAGGTATTTGAACGCGGACAGAAAGATGTACAGGGACAGCATCAAGGTCGACCCGGCCGGAGCACCCTGCCCTTCACTGACGATGTACACCTGCGTGAACGTTTGCACGGCGTGAATCAGCCCCATGATGAGGTTGAAGAAGATGACGCCCGAGAGCATCGGTAGCGTGATATGCCAGAAGCGACGCAGCGGTCCCGCACCGTCGAGCTCGGCGGCTTCGTACAGGCTGGCTGGGATGTCGCCCAGCGCGGCCAGGTAAATAATCATGAAGTTGCCGACGCCCCACAGGCTCATGAGGACCAGAGCGTCCTTCGATCCCAAGCCGCCGTGCCCGGCAAACCAGCCAGGCGGCCAGGCCGCTTCGGCCGTGCTGTTGAACCAGCCGGGCTGCGGCAATCCGACCAGCGACAACACATAGTTCACCAGCCCCGACTGCGGGTTGAGCAGCCACGTCCACAAGATCGAACTGGCCACGGCCGGCACGACCGAGGGCAGGAAGAAGATCGTCCGATAGACCGCGCGCCCACGGACTTGCCAACTGAGCATCACGGCCAGCCCAATGCCCAGTACGATCGACAGCGGCACGCTCACCAGCGCATAGTAGGCCGTGTTCCAAGCCGCCTGTCCAAATCGCTGGCCGGTCCACAGCTCTTCGGCTAGTCGCGCGTAGTTGTCCGTGCCGATGTACCGCGGCGGCGACAACATGTCGTAGCGCGTGAAGCTCCAGGCCAGCGAAGCCACAAACGGATAGGCGATCAGCGTCAGGAACCCGACGAGCCAAGGCGCAATGAACGCCAGTGCCGTGGTCGTGGGCCGAAGTCGAGCCGACCATGAGACTTTCGCGAGTTGCAGACGTTGGGTTGGCAACGGAAGTCGAGTCCAGATGTCGGTGACGCGGGGCGTTCAAAGTGTCGCGCGGCCCGGCGGAGCAAACGGGTCGCGCCGGTCGCAGCGACGAAGTCCGGGTTGGGGGCATGTTGCGCGGTCAATTGTAGCGACGCGCACGGCCGATGCGAGCGGCGCTCGGATTGGTCCACGACGGGGACTGTTCAACCGGCAGAACCGCTACCGCGTGCTACACTTAGGTAAGCGCTTGAACTCACACGGATTGTGCATGAAGTTCCTCTCCACCAAAAACGCCCGCCGGCGCTTCAGCGCCGCCCGCGATGCCCAAGGCGTGCCGCACATCTCGGCCAGCTCGTGGCGCAGCGCGTTGTATGGCTTGGGCTATATGCACGCCATCGATCGGCCCACGCAGTTGTTATTCGCGCGCGCTGTGGCCAGCGGTCGTTCGGCCGAGTTGATTGCCGACAAGCCCGAGCTGCTGGAGATGGACCGCTTCTTCCGCCGCATTGGGTTGTACCGCAATCTCGACGCCGAAGTTGCCAGCCTCGACGACAGCACGTTCGACCAGTTGACCGCCTATTGCGAAGGCGTGAACGACGGCCTGAAAGACGCAGGCCGATCGCTGCCGATGTGGGCCAGCGGCTTTGTGCCCCAACCGTGGAATCAACGTTCGGTATTGCTGTTGGGCAACCTGTTGAGCTACGGGGGCCTGGTTGTCGGCCAGCAGCAGAACGAACGTATTTTGCTGGAGCTGATTCAAGCAGGGGTCGACCCAGACAAGCTGCGCGAGTTGTTTGATCTTCTGTTGGACGCAGCCAATTTCGAAATTTTGCGGCAGATCAAGATGCCGCGGCAACTTTCCGACGACGCGCTGGAACTGATCACCGACTTGCCGCGACTGGCCGGCAGCAACGCCTGGGCCGTGGCCCCCAAGCGCAGCGCGACCGGCTCCGCCTTGCTGGCGTGCGATCCTCACCTGGAGGTCAACCGTCTGCCGGCGATCTGGTATGAGGCCGAGCTGCACTGGGAAGACGAGGGTGAACACTACGTGCTGGGGGCCACGCTTCCCGGCTGTCCGCTGTTCGCGGTGGCTCGGACTCACGACGTCTCTTGGGGTGTGACGTATTTGAAGGGGGACACCAGCGACTACTTCATCGAAGACTGCCGGTCGGGCGGCACGACCGGATGGCAATATCGGCGCGGGTCGGATTGGCTCGACTTCGAAGTGCGCGAAGAACCGATTTCGCGTAAGGGCAGCCGGCCCGAGATCATGCGCGTGCTCTATAACGAACAAGGCACGCTGGAGTCGGACCCTGAGCCCGGCGTGAGCGGATACTACTTGTCGAGCTCGTGGATTGGCGAGGGCGTGGGGGCGGGTCGTTCGATCGCCACGTGGCTCGAGATCGTTTCGGCGCCGACCGCGGCGGAGGCAATGGACATCGCCCGCGAATGCCCGCTGCCCACCTTGGTTTGGATTTTCGCCGACAGCGACGGCCACATCGGCTTGCAGGCCAACGGTTGGTTCCCGCGACGCGCTCGCGACCATCATGGACTGCTGCCGATGCCGGCCTGGGACAACCACTATCACTGGCGTGGCAAGCTCTCGACCAGCGTGTTGCCGCGCGTGTACGATCCACCCGAAGGCTTTGTGGCCACAGCCAACGAGAACATCAATCCGCCGGGCGGACCGATGCTGGTGACGCAGCCGGTGCCCGACTATCGCAAGCGGCGGATCGTTGAACGGCTTGAGCAGCTTCCGCAGGCCACGATCGAGGACATGCAGGCGTTGCAGTATGACGTGGTCAGCTTGCAAGCCCGTGACCTGTTGGCGGTTTTCTTGCCGTGCCTGCCCGAGGGAAAGATCAAACAGCGGTTGGCCCGCTGGGATTGCCGCTATACGCCCGACAGCTACGAAGCGACGTTGTTTTCGCATTTGTATCGCAACGTGCTGTTGGAGATTTTTGGCCACGAGCAGGGGATTGGCTGGCGGCGGATGCTTTATCTGGTCAGCCGTGTGGGGTATTCGACGATGGTGCTGACGGCCATCGACCACCTGTTGCTTAAGGAAGATTCGCTGTGGTGGAGGGGGCGGAGCAAGTGCGAGCTGATTCGCAAAGCGGCCCTGCGACTGGCCGAAGAAAAAGAACAGCCCTGGTCCGAGATCAACGGCTTTCATTTCACCAACCGATTTGTCGAGAGCCGTTTTGTGGGTCGAGCCTTCGGCTTTCACACGCGCGTGATGGGCCTGCCCGGCTGCCACGCGACTCCCTTTCAAGGCCATTTGCTGCGCGCTGCTCGTCGCGAGGCGTCGTTCGCTCCGTCCTATCACTTAGTCACCGACATGGGCACCGACGAAGCTTGGACCAATCTGCCCGGTGGCCCGAGCGAAAGCCGAGTATCGGGCTACTACAAAAACGACATCGCCCGCTGGTACAGCGGCCAGTACAAACGGCTGGCCGTCGAGGCGTTGGCCCCGGGCGAGTGAGTTCTTTGCACGTTGTGCGTGCGCCATGGGCACAAGGCGTGTGAGCGTACGCCGCGAGCTCGGCAAAATTTTTTTCGAGTGGCCTGGAAACGCGCGCTGACAGC
>CAZUPX010001297.1:0-7329 GCA_964622155.1 uncultured Planctomycetaceae bacterium
CTGCGCGACTATAACCTCAACGTCCGCGTGCACAACCCACGAGTGAGCTATCGCGAGACGGTCGAGCGCCCGGCTGACGTCATTGGCGAATGCCACCGCCAGCAGGCCGGACAGTCGATGTTCGCCAAGGTCCGCATGCGCATGGAACCCTACCCTCAGGGTGGACCAGGCGCCGTCGTGGTGCCGGCGCGGGGCGACGTGCTGGTCGAGCCGTACATGTCGACGGTCGTTGAAGCATTGACGGAAGAGGGACACGGCGGCGGGCTGTTGGGCTGCCCGCTGATGCGGCTGAAAATCACGGTGTTGGGGGGTGAAGTGCACGAGCTGGAATCGAACGAAATCGCGTTTCGCTACGCCGCTGCCGACGCCTTCAACAAGGGCCTGACGGCCGCTGGCACTGTGCTGTTGGAGCCGATCATGCGGCTGCAAATCACCACGCCCGAGGAACATTTGGGCGACTTCATCAGCGACCTGCAACAGCGGCGGGCCGTGATCCACAAAACGGCCCATCGCGGCAAGAACGTGGTCATCGAGGCCGAGGCGCCGCTAGCGAACTTGTTCGGCTATTCCAGTGCCATGCGCGGCCTGAGCCAGGGCCGAGCCACCTGCTCGATGGAACCGGCCTCCTACGGCCCGGCCCCGCCCGATGTGGCCGCGGCGTTTCTTTAGCGCGCTGGGTGGCACGGGCATAGGGCTGAAGCCCGCTCTGCCCCCGCGTCGGTGCCAGCGAGCGGCGATTTTTCTTGAATTCAAGGGGCTGTTGACACTTTCGCACAAAAGACTTAACATCCTTGGTTTACCCATTGTTCACGGTGGCACTGTAAGTAATCCGCGGAGGTTCGATGGCGAATCTCTGACGGCGACGGGAGTGTTTTGTGGCGGGTCATTCGCAAGAGGTCATTCGGATTCGGATGGAGGCCTACGACCATTCGGTGCTGGATCAAAGTGCGGCCGAGATCGTCGATACGGCTAAGCGCACCAACTCGGAGGTACACGGGCCGATTCCGCTGCCGACGCGCATCGAACGGTACACGGTGTTGTCGAGCCCGCACGTCGACAAGAAAGCGCGCCAGCAGTTTGAGATTCGAACGCACAAGCGCCTGATCGACATCGTGCAGGCTACGGCCAAGACGATCGAAGCCCTCAACAAGCTCAGCCTGCCGGCCGGCGTCGACATCAAGATCAAGGCTTCGAGCCGACATTAGGCTAGAAAAAGAAGACTAGAAAGAGACCAAGAAACGACAGGGACGGCGTCCCTGGATTCCAGCCACCAAACAGGATCACTCGGACCTGGATATGAACTGGATGCTCGGAGGGTAAAGCGAGGCCAAGTGCTCCGTGTTCCCTCCGGCAGGCACAAGACCACGAAAGCAAATTTGCGATGGCTATTGGATTGCTCGGCCGCAAGGTCGGGATGACTCAGGTATTCGACCAAAGCGGCAACGCGGTGCCGGTGACGGTGATCCAGGCCGGACCGTGTCCCGTGTTGCAGTTGCGCAGCAAAGAGCGCGACGGATATGAGGCGGTTCAGTTGGGCTTCGAAGACAAGCCCCGGCGGCTCGCCAGCCGCAGCCAACGTGGTCATGTAGCCAAGCTCGACAGCAAGCGGTCCAAGGCCCGCGCCAAGGCCGGCGTCGAAGCGCTCGTGAAGGCCGACTGCGAACCCCAACGCTTTATGCGCGAGTTTCGCGCCCCCATCGAGGGCCTCTCCGTAGGCCAGAAGCTCGACGTCAATCAGTTCGCGGAAGTCAAGCGCCTCGACATCGTCGGCACCACCAAGGGTCGCGGCACCGCCGGCGTCATGGTGCGCCATAATTTTCACGGCCAGCGCGCGTCGCACGGCGTGAAAAAAGTGCATCGCCACGCGGGCTCGATCGGCCAGAGCCAGTTTCCCGGCCACGTGCCCAAGGGCCGTCGCATGGCGGGCCAACATGGCAACGCCCGCAGCACGATGCGAAACGTAAAACTGGTGCGCGTCGACGCCGAAAACAATCTGTTGCTGGTCGCCGGCGCCGTGCCGGGTCCAAACGGCGGCTACGTGATGATCAAAGCATCCAACAAGTTGCCGATACCCAGCGCCACGCCCGCGCCAGCCGGCAAGAAGAAAAAGTAACCGCAAGGATCTGTAGCCGGCTGAGACCGGCCACAACGAACGAAAGACGTCGCCATGGCGAGCCTGAAAATATTCAACCGCACCGGCAAAGAGGTCGGCCAGTACGAGATCGACCCGGCCGAGCTGGCACCGCGCATCAACAAGCAGTTGCTGCACGACGTGGTCGTGATGTATCAGTCGAACCTGCGGCTCGGCTGTGCCAAGACCAAGAGCCGCGCCGAAGTCGCCGGCTCGACCAAGAAGATGTATCGCCAAAAAGGTACTGGTAACGCACGGGCCGGCTCCCGGCGCAGCGGCATCCGACGTGGCGGCGGTCACATCTTTGCCAAACGCCCCCGCGACTGGACCTATCGGCTGCCGCGCAAAGCCGTTCAACTGGCCACGCGCATGGCACTGGCCGCCAAGATTCGCGATGACGAGGTCACGCTGATCGACGACCTGGCGTTCGACTCGCCCAAGACGAAAGACATGGCCGCGATTCTCAAGGCCCTCAAACTGTCCGGCACGAGCTTGTTGGTGACGACCGCCGAACGCAACGTCAACGTGTACAAAAGCGCACGCAACATCGACCGCGTGACCGTATCGCCTGTGTCCGACTTGAATGCCCTGAGCTTGCTCGAGCCGCGGCGCGTGCTGATGACGAAAGCCGCGCTTGACTCGGTGCGCAAACGAGCCGAGAAGACGCCGACCGCCGACGCCAAACAGGAAAAGCCGAAGCGGGCGGCCAAGCGCGCCGCGAGCAAAGGTTAAGCGACTAAAGGACCGACACGATGGCATCCGAAATCGAAGAAACAACCGCCGGCCAGCTCGAGCCGCATCAGATAATCCTTCGCCCCCTGGTGACCGAAAAGGGGATGCACCGCTCGACGCGCACTAATTCGTACGCCTTCGAAGTCAATCGCAAGGCGAACAAATACGATGTGCGCCGCGCGGTGGAAGAGTTGTTCAACGTGCGGGTCGTGGCTGTGCACACGCAGAATCGCAAGGGCAAGCCAAGACGAACCCGCTTCTCAAGCGGACACACCAAGGATTGGAAAAAGGCCATCGTGAAACTCGATCCGGAGCATCGCATCGACTTCTTCTAATCTTCCTCTCTCTCCGGGCACCATGCGGAGCATGGTCATGGGAGAGGGTCGGGGTGAGGGAGAAACTGCCGGAAAGTTCGACTGAAAGACCAACGACATGGGTATTCGACGATACAAACCGACAAGTCCTGGCCGACGCGGTGCGACGGTCAGTGATTTTGCCGAGTTGACGCCCGGCGCCGTGCCCGAAAAGACCCTGCTGGTGCCCAAGCGCAAGACGGGCGGCCGCAACAACCAGGGCCGGATCACCGCACGGCATCGCGGCGGCGGGCATAAGCGGCTGTATCGATTGATCGATTTCCGCCGCAACAAGGATGGCGTGAGGGCACGCGTACACAGCGTGCAGTACGACCCCAACCGCAGTGCCCGGATCGCATTGCTGTACTACGTCGACGGTGAGAAGCGATACATTCTCGCACCCAACGGGCTGAAGGAAGGGGACCAGGTGCAAAGCGGCCCCGAGGCGCCGCCGTCGGTCGGCAATTGCATGCCGCTACGGAACATCCCCCTGGGCATGCAGATTCATAACATCGAATTGCAGCCCGGCCGCGGCGGGCGATTGTGTCGTTCGGCCGGCACGAGTGCCACCCTTGCGGCGCGCGAAGCCAATTGGGCGCAGATCAATCTACCCAGCGGTGAAATCCGGCGTATCCCTTCTGCCTGTCGAGCCACGGTCGGCGCGATCGGCAATTCGGATCACGACGCGATCGTGGTGGGCAAGGCGGGCCGCAATCGCTGGAAGGGTCACCGTCCCCACGTCCGCGGCACGGCCATGAACCCGATCGACCATCCGCACGGCGGCGGCGAAGGCCGCACCAAGGGTGGTCGTCACCCGGTGAGTCCAACCGGCAAAAGCGCCAAGGGTGGTGGCACTCGGAAGCGGCGCAAGCCGTCCAACGCGTCGATCATCCGCCGACGCCGCTCGCGCCGCTACGGACAACTCAAGATTCAATAAACGAAGCATGACGGACAACTAGCGATGGGAAGATCACTCAAAAAAGGGCCGTATGTCAATCCAAAGCTGTTCCACAAGGTGGAACGGATGAGCCACGGGCCCAAGGACGCGATCAAGACCTGGGCTCGCGCCTGCACGATCGTGCCCGAGTTCGTCGGACATACGTTTTTGGTGCACAATGGCAAGATCCACGTCAAGGTGTTCGTGACCGAGGACATGGTGGGGCACAAGCTAGGCGAGTTCGCGCCGACGCGGACCTTTCGCGGCCACGGCGGCCGCGCCAGCAAGAAGCCGACCGCGCCGGGCGCGGCACCCACTCCCGCATAGCGCAAGGATTTGTAGTCATGGCTTACCAGGCCGTTCATCGCTTCGCCCGCATCAGCGCCCGCAAGGTGCGGCCGCTGGCCGACATGATTCGCGGCAAGCACGCCGACGAAGCGCTGGACTTGCTGCGCTATCAGCCGCAGCGCGGTGCCCGGCTGTTGGAGAAGGTGCTCAAAAGCGCGCTGGGCAATGCCGAAGACCTGAGGGCTCCGGCCATGTCCGACCTGGTGGTGGTCGACGCGCGGGTCGATGGCGGCCCGATGTTCAAGCGCATCCGCCCGCGAGCGCGCGGAATGGCCTTTATGATCAAAAAGCGCATGGCGCACATTCACATTTCGCTGGATGTCGTCAAGTAGCGCGGTTGCCATCGCCAAACAACTGGAAAATACGAGACGTTTATGGGTCAAAAAGTCAATCCGACGGGCTTTCGCACGGGGATCATGGTCGGCTGGAAAAGCCGCTGGTACGCCTCGAAGAAAGAATTTGGCAACTTGATCATCGAGGACAAGAAGCTGCGCGACTTTATCAAGGACAAGTACCGCTTTGCCGGCATTCCGAAGATCGAGATCGAGCGAACCCGCGACGAAGTTAAAGTCATCCTGCACACGGCCCGGCCCGGGATCATCATCGGCCGCAAGGGTCAAGAGGTCGAGAAGCTGCAAAGTGAGATGCAAGAGCTGGTCGGGCGACGGATCAATATCAAAATCGAGGAAATCGCCCGGCCCGAAATTCAGGCCCAACTGGTCGCGGAGGATATCGCCGAGCAATTGTCCAAGCGAGCCAGCTTCCGCCGCGCGATGAAGCGGGCCATGGAAACCACGATGGAAGCCGGAGCCAAGGGAATCAAAATTCAACTGGCCGGCCGGCTGGGCGGTTCGGAAATGGCGCGCCGCGAGAAGGCGATCTCCGGTTCGATTCCGCTGTCGACGTTGCGAGCCAAGATCGATTACGGGTTTACCGAAGCCAAGACGGCCCAAGGACACATCGGTGTCCAAGTGTGGGTCAACCAAGGCATGTATCAAGAGGACCAGACCGATGGCGCTGATGCCCAAGAGGGTCAAGCACCGAAAAAGCCAAAGAGGACGTATAAAAGGTAAGGCCACGCGGGGCAACCGCGTCGTCTTTGGCGACTTCGGCCTGCAGGCCATGCAGGGCGGATGGCTTAGCGCGGCCACGATCGAGGCTGGCCGCGTGGCCGCGTCGCAATACCTGCGCAACGAGGGTCGACTGTACATCCGCGTCTTCCCCCACAAGCCGATCACGTCCATTCCCCTGGAAACCCGCATGGGCAAGGGCAAGGGCGAGCCGGAGTACTGGGCCGCGGTGATTCGGCCGGGAACGGTGTTGTTCGAGTTGGCCGGGGTTAGCGAAGAAGCGTCGCGGATGTGTTTTGCACGGCTCGCACACAAGATGCCAATCCGCGTGCGGTTCATCCGCCGGCGGACACAGTAGTTCATGAACCCAGGAGGGTTGGAAGTTCATGAACCCAGGAGGGTTCGACAATAGAAGATGGACCCAGGAGGGTCCAGTAGTGCATGAACCCGAGAGGGTTCACTCGTCAGAGGTTGACCAGCGATGACCAAAGCCAGCGAACTACGCGAGATGAGCGACGAGCAGTTGGGGCTGACGCTCAAGGAAGCCCGCGAGCGCCTGTTCCGCATGCGCATCCAGTCGCAGACGGAGCGGCTGGATGCACCCAGCGAGCTTCGCAAGCAGCGGCGTTTGATCGCACGCGTCAAGACAATCCAAAGCGAGCGAGCCTCCAAGGTCGCCGCGACAACATAAGCCGCCAATCCACCAGCAACCCGCATCACAAGCCAACAACTCGAACGTTTATGCCCAAGAATACTTCCATCGGTGTCGTCACGAGCGACAAGACGGCCAAGACGCGTCGCGTCGAGATTGCGCGGCTGGTGCGGCACGCGAAATACGGCAAGATTCTGCGCCGCAAGACCGTGTGCCACGTTCACGACGAGAGCGAGGAGTCGCACTTGGGCGACACGGTGGAAATTCGCGAGTCGCGCCCTCGCTCCAAGACCAAGCGCTGGGAGTTGGTGCGTGTGGTGACCAAGAGCCGCGCGGTCGACATTGCGGCCATGAAGGCCGCCGTGAAAGGTGAAGTCGAAGTCTGAGTGCGTTGTCGAAGTTGTGCGTCGTATCGAATCGAAACATCGCAAGATAGCCAGATCGAAAAAATCAGCCAGCAACCGCCACGGCAAGATGCCGCGGCCACGAGAAATCGGCCGTTACAGGTGTGAACCATGATCCAGATGCAGACCAAGTTGAACGTGGCCGACAATACGGGGGCCAAGGAGGTCATGTGCATCAAGGTGCTGGGAGGCACGCACCGCCGCACGGCCGGGTTGGGTGACATCATCGTGTGCAGCGTGAAAAGCGTGATTCCCGGCAGCGACATCAAGAAGAAGAGCGTGGTCCGCGGCGTTGTCGTCCGCTGCCGGAAGCCGACGCGCCGCTCCGACGGCAGCTACGTTCGCTTCGATAGCAACGCCGTGGTGATCATCGACAACGACAAGAATCCTCGCGGCACGCGCATCTTTGGCGCGGTGGCCCGCGAGCTGCGCGACCGAAACTTCATGAAGATCGTCAGCCTTGCCATGGAGGTCGTGTGATGCGGATTCGAGTGGACGACGTCGTGGAAGTGATCGCGGGCGAAGATCGCGTTCGCGGCAAGGTACTGCGCGTGTTGCGCAACGAAGGCAAGGTCGTGGTCGAGGGCGTAAACCGCGTCTATCGACATATCCGCCGCAGCCAGAGGAACCTGCAAGGCGGCCGGCTCTCGAAGGAAATGCCGATCTCGGTCTCGAACGTGATGCTGGTGTGCGGCTCCTGCG
>CAZUPX010001298.1:0-5022 GCA_964622155.1 uncultured Planctomycetaceae bacterium
GCTGGAAGAAAAACGGCGGCCGAGCGAGCAAGCTCGACGGCTTCTTCTTTCCTCGCCAGGTGCTGGAAGCCGACCTGATCGTCTCGATGCCCAAAATGAAGACGCACCATTGGGTCGGCTACACGGCCGCTCTGAAGAACCTGTACGGTGTCATTCCCGGCATCAAGTACGGCTGGCCAAAAAATGTGCTGCACTACGCAGGCATTCCGCAAACGATTTACGACATCAACGCCTCGCTGCCCAAGACAGTAGCGATCGTCGACGGCATCGTGGCCATGGAGGGAGACGGCCCGATTATGGGCAGTTCCAAGCCGATGGGCCTGTTGGCGATTGGCACCAACTCGACGGCGGTTGACGCCACCGTCGGTCGGATCATGGGCTTCAATCCTCATCAGGTCGAATACCTGAAATTGGCGGCCAATCGCCTGGGTCCCGTGGAGGACTCAGCGATCGAACAACGGGGCGAGAGGTGGCAAGACCTTGTCAGCCCGTTCACGATCATCGACCTCCCGCACTTGCAGAAGCTGCGCGCCAAGGGTGCTTTGGTTTCGTAATGAGTTCTTGCGCCGCAGGAGTGCCCGATGGCGAGCATTGCTTCCGAGATTGGTGTCGAGATCGCCGATACGACGGGCGGTCACGTGTCGCGCCAGGAGCCTCGGCCAGAGCGCATCCTTTCGGCCTGGATTCAATTGGCGGCGATTCTAGGCTTCTTGGCGATCGCGGCCCCGTTCTTTGTCGGTCGCGTCTATGTCGCTGACGACTTGGGCGAGTTCCACCTGCCGTTGCGAAACTTCTATTCCGAGCAACTGGCGCGCGGCGAGCCGTTCGACTGGATGAACAGCTTGTTCGGAGGGTTCTATCTCACAGGCGAAGGCCAGTTGGGGGCTTACCATCCATTGCACCAGGCGCTTTATCGCCTGCTGCCGCTCGGCGCGGCATTCGACCTGGAATTGTTGGCAAGCTATCCGCTGTTATTCGCCGGCATGTTTCTGTTCTTGCGGCGCTGGATTGTGCGCAACGACGCGTCTCTGTTCGGCGCGCTGGCGTTTACGTTTTGTGGCTTCAATCTGCTGCACTTCGTGCATCCCAATGCGGTGGCGATTATCGCTCATATTCCGTGGCTGCTGTTCGCCGTGGAAGTGGCCGTGACCGATCAGAATCCGCGGCGCCGGACAGTGGCCGAACTGGCCGTCGGACTGCTGACGGCGTCCGAACTGCTCATTGGCTACCCGCAATACGCGTGGTTTTCGCTTGTCACAGTGACCGCTTATGCCGCGTGGCGCGCAATGGCGCTACGCATCAAATGGCAAAGCGTCGCTGTCCTGCTCCTGTCAACTGCCTTGGGCGTGATGACCGCGGCGGTGCAACTGCTGCCGACCATGGATGCGCTGGCCGATTCGGTGCGAAACGCGCCGGACGCCGAATTCGCGAATGCCGGCTCGTTGCATCCGCTCAACGTCGTGCAACTGGTTGCCCCATACCTGTTTCAGACACGCGTCGTGGGACAAAACACGCACGAACTGGGGTTGTACGCCGGCGCCGTGCCGCTGTTGTTGTGCGTCTGGCTGCTGACTCAGCGACAGCGCTGGGGCCGATTGGCGCCTTTGACCTTGGCTTCGCTTGTCTTTGGCGGCGTGGCCTTACTGATGGCGATGGGCGAGTTCGGCGGCCTCTATCACTGGCAGAGTTTCCTGCCTGTGGTGAATCGCTTCCGCTTTCCCTGTCGGGCCATCGTGCTCGTACACTTGTCCCTGGCGGTCCTAACGGCGGTCGCTGTTTCGGTCCTGTCGCAACATCGCAAAGCGGATAATCCGATCGCGTCGACTCGACCACTGGTCGTTATTGTGATTTTGAGCATCGCGCTGGCGATCGCCGAACCGCTGGTATGGGGCGAGTTCGTCGCCGATTGGCCACTGATCTGGATTGGTCCCCTGCTCTTCTCGGCGGCCGCCACATTGATTGCTCTGGCCCAGCGCGGCGTGCGCTGGTCGTTTGCGGCAATGGCGATCTTTACCGTGTCCGATTTGTGTTGTTACGGCATGTCGTACTCGGTCTACGGACGAACTGCCGACCTCCGCGAGTACGTAGCACAGATACCGCTCCCTCCACACGACGCGAGCTCACGCATCGCCGTGCACCAGCGCGATGGACTTCGTACCGGCGACCGCATGCTGCTGGCCGGGCTTAAGCGGCTCGATGGCTACGCCGGGCTCGAGCCGGCCAGACAGCTCGATTACGCCACACATCCGGCCATGCAAGTGGCCGGAGTTGGTTGGTTCTATCAACCGCCCGCAGCCAACAGCGAGACGATGGCCCAGTGGACGCGCGTGACCCCGACAGCTCCTCGGATCCGACTGGTGACGCATTCGTTGTCGGATAAGGAGTCGCACAACGATGCTCCGACCCTTGACGTCGTCACGACCGACGAACAGCTCGACCTGCCAGTCGGGCCCGCGGGTAACGCCGAACTGTTCGTCGACCGTCCGGGTCAGTTCACGATCGATACGGTGACCACGACTCGACAGTTGCTGGTCACCACCGAGAGCTTCCACTCCGGCTGGGAGGCCCGCGTGGACGGGCGCAAGCAACGGGTTATGCGGATCAATCGAGATTTTCTGGGCTGTGTCGTCGAACCCGGCGGCCACCGGGTCGAACTGGTTTTTCGCCCACAGAGCCTTCGTGTGGGCAAAATCATCTCATCCTGTGGCCTAGGCTTAATGGTGTGGGTGTTTTGGCTGCGCAATCGAAACAGAGGGCAACGACACCAGCCAGGGCCTCTCACGTGTTGAACTTCAAACGTCACGAGATTTAACCATGCCGCGACCACCACTTAATCAAATTCTGATCTCCGCCGTCCTGCCGGTTTATAACGAAGTCGGCGTGCTGAGCGAGTTGTTTGGCCGCGTGCACGAAGCCATTCGAGAATCCGGCGCAGGCGAGGAGATCATCTTCGTTAACGATGGTTCGCTAGACGGTAGCGGCGAGGTCTTGGACAGCCTGGCCGCAAGCCATCCGCAAGTGCGCGTGATTCACTTCTCGCGCAATTTCGGCCATCAGGCCGCCATCCAGGCCGGCTTGGCCAGTGCGACGGGCGACGTTGTGCTGTTAATGGACAGCGACATGCAGGATGCGCCCGAGGCGCTTTCGCGGTTGTTGCTCCAATGGCAGGCCGGCTACGACGTGGTGTATGCCGTGCACAGCGAGCGACCGGAGCGGTGGTGGAAACGAACGCTATTCGGAGCATTCCATCGCCTGCTTTCGAAAATTTCCACCACGCCGATCCCCGTCGACGCCGGAAATTTCAGCCTAATGGACGCTCGCGTGGTCCGCGCGATTATGCGGCTCGGCGAACACGAGCGGTATCTGCCGGGCCTGCGCTCGTGGGTCGGATTTCGACAAAAGGGAATCGAAATTCGCCGCAGCGCCCGCTACGACGGCCAGCCGCGCGTCAGCCTGCGCGGTTTGTGGCGACTGGCCAAGACGGCGGTGTTCTCGTTTTCGACGTTCCCGCTGGCCGTGTTCTCGCTAATCGGCTGCACGGCCTTGGCCGTGTTCCTGGGCTTGAGCAGCTTTTCGTTGTTCTGCCGAGTGTTTACGGACCTAGCGGTGCCCGGCTGGACCTCGCACGTGCTGGTGGCCAGCTTTTTTGGCGCCGTCAACGCTCTGGGCATCAGCATCCTGGGCGAGTACGTCGTGCGAATTTACGACCAGGTGCGCCGGCGGCCGATGTACCTGGTCGACCGCGTCGTGAACGTACCGCAATCGTCGTGGCCGGGCGCACCCCTTGTCAGCCGCAACGCCGACGACGCGTACGACGACATGCTGGATGATGCCGAGCAACTGGTCGAAATGGCGGACCTGTCAGCTAGCGGGCCTGTCGATCGAAGCTCGTCGTCACCCGGCGCGGAGAGCTGAATGCCGCACGGCGGCCAGGTCGCGGTCGATGGCCCTCGACCATAGCTGGCCGAGCGCATGCGGCGCCCGGCAGGCTGCCAGGCAGAAAAGCGGCGCCGTCATCGAGCCCCAGTACTGATTGAAGTCGTTTCCCGCGATGCTGAAGGCGATCGCATAAGTTGCAATGGTTAAGGCAATCACGCGGCCGGCCGATGTATTCCAGGTCGCCGCTCCCAACAGCGCACACGCCAGGTAGATGGCGGTGACCCATTGCGGCAACAGCAGCAAGTAGGCGTTCAACTGGGCGGTGGAAATCAAAAACCCTGCGCCACCAAAACGGATCCAGCCGTCAGCGTGGGCTGTGTCAGCGTGAGTGATCCGCGGCAACACGTTCGATATGTGAAAACCAAAAAAGACGGCGTAGGCGGCCAGACCAGCGGTCCAGCACGCCACCTCGCGCCACCGCCGCTCTGACACCGACATCACCACGCACACGATGCAAAACGGCGCGGCCAACTCGCGAAACACGAGCGCCGCCAGTGCAGCCACGATGCCCAGCTTGCGTCGCTCGAGTCCAAACGAAACGGCCGACAGCGCAACGAGCACGCCCGACCATAACTCCGACATCACGACCAGGTCGCCCAGCACGCACGGCAACAAAGCCCCGCTCAAAAGCACGACGCCCAAAAACCCTTGCCGCAGTCCGCCATCCTCGACCAGCAGCCGGAAGCTGAGGCAGACGAGCACCAAGCCGACCGCGCCCAGCAGTGCATTACCCCACTCAAGGCTCGGCAATTTAGCGACCAACCAGATGGGCAATGGTGTACGCCAGTTGAATACGCTGCGGGTCGGATATCCGCGCGCGGGGAGCTCCTCGCTCGCGGCATCGTAGTACGTAGCGCCTGCGTGAATCCGGTCGACCTCGGCCCGATACAGCTCCACATCGCCGGGTCCGCGGTCTGGTGCATCGGCAAATCCGCTTTTCAGCGGCGAGAGGGTGACCGCGACAAAGAAGATCGCAGTCAAGAAAAACAGCGCCAGCTCGAAACGCGCCCGCGATCGCGAAGTCACGAAAGGTCGTTCAATGATCGCTCGGCCGGCCATCGGGGGGTGCCACTGCTGGCTTGT
>CAZUPX010001299.1:0-6224 GCA_964622155.1 uncultured Planctomycetaceae bacterium
GTTGGTTGCCATGCGAGTCCGTGCTTCCTGTCAGACGCTGGGGGTCGAAGTGAGCGGGGCCGTCATCGGGCTCAGTAGAACAAATGCCGCGCGGCCGAGACCGCCAGTCGGTTCAGATTGTCCCACCAAATGCCCAGCACAAGCAAGGGCAAGGTCATGGCCACGACGTACGTGCCGGGAATGAACGACACGTTGACCGGCCGAGGGTTTGCAGGCTCTGGGTCGATCGTCATGACCTTAATGACCCGCAAATAATAATACAGGCTGATGGCAGTGTTCAAGCCGGCGACCAGCAGCACAGTCCACAACTTGGCTTGCACCAGGTAATAGAAGATAAGCAGCTTGCCCACAAAACCCGCCAGCGGCGGCAACCCGATCAGGCTGATGAGCATCACCGAGAAGCACACGACGGTGATCGGCGCGCGGCGCACCAGGCCGGCGTAGTCGGCGATTTCTTCGCTGTGCAGCGTATTGCGCAAGAAGGCCACCACCGCAAATGCCCCCAGGTTCATGAACAGGTACACGCTGGCGTAAAACGCCATCGACGCCAGCGCCGCGCTTGCCGCTTGTGGATCCGATCCGGCCAGCACCATCGCGGCCGGTACCGGCATGATCATGTAGCCCGCCTGAGCGATGGTGGAGTAGGCCAACAGACGCTTGATATTCGTCTGGCCATACGCCGCCAGATTTCCGAATGTGCAGGTGATGACCGCCACGACGGCCAACACCTTCCAGAGAAAATCTCGCGCCGGGCTCAGAGCCTGGATCTCCGCCGACCGATCGGGATGGCCACCGGGCGCGTCGGCCAAAAGCGTCATGTCGGGCCGAGCCGGTGCAATTCCCGGCGTCTCGAGGGGAGCCTTTGTCGCAGCGACGGCGTCGGTCTCGTCCGTGACGTTGAACACAGCCACCTGTGTCGCTGGCGCCGCCAGCGGCGAAATGTATCCGAATCCGATCGCCACGCGCGCCAATAGCGCCAGGGCCGCGGCCTTCGACGCCACGGACAAAAACGCGTTGACCTCGGCCGAGGCGCCTTCGAACACGTCGGGGCACCAGAAGTGGAACGGCACGGCCGACAGCTTGAACGCGATGCCAACCAGGACCATCAATCCGCCCAGGGCCAGCACCATGTGCGTGTCGGCCTGAATGCCTTGCGCGGCGCTCGATTCGAGTAGCGCGGCCAGCCGCACGGCCATGGTCGGCAGATGCAGTGACCCGAGCACGCCAGCCAGCAGGCTGATGCCATACAGCATGACGCCGGCCGTGCCGGCGCCGTACACGGCGTATTTGAGCGCCGCCTCGCTGCTCTTGCGTCGGCCCTTGAGAATTCCGGCCAGGGCATACGACGGCACGCTGGCCATCTCCACGCCCAGAAAAACCATCAAAAGTTGATTGGCCGAGGACATGATGCACATGCCTAGCGTGGCCCCCAGCACCAGCGAATACACGTCGGGGGCCGCATCGCGGTCGGGAATGCCCGAGATGCGCGTGAAGATCGTGAACAGCACGACAAAGAACAACAGGAGCGTGCGAAAATAGACCGTAAACGAGTCGTACACCAACAACCCGGTGAAAATCTCGAACGGTTTTTCCAGCGGGTGCCAAGGTCCGGCCAGATACAGGGCGACGGCCGAGCCCGCAAGCGCCACGTAGAAGGAATCGATCCGCTCGGTCAGGCTCACAATCTTCAACAGTAAGATCAACACGATCGTGCCGCACAGCACCAGCTCTGGGCGAAACGCCGTGGTGCTGGTGAGCGTGTCGCCGACCAGGGAGTCGATCAATTGGGAAAAAGTCACGGCAACTGCTTCTTGTCGTTCGAGTCAGAACGTAATTCGAGTCAACAGGATCACTTCTGGGCCACCCCGATCCGGGCTGGCGTCGCTTCGACGGCCGCGGCGTCAGCCGTTTCGGTCGGTTTGACCTTCTTGGTCCACAGGGTCAATTCGTCGACCTCGCGGTTGACGCTGGGAGTCATGTAGCGAAACACGGCCTGCGGATAAACACCAAACAGAATCGCCAGCGCCAACAGCGGCGCGGCAATCGCCAATTCGCGGCCGGTCATCGGATACAGATGGTCGCCGTGTGGGCCCTTGTACTCGGGGCCCAGATACACGCGCTGCAAAGTCCACAAGATGTACGCCGCCGTGAGGATCACGACCGACGCGGAGATCACGGCCAGAGTATGACTGAAATTCCACACCGACAGTGTTACGAGCACTTCACCGATGAATCCGCACAAACCGGGCAGGCCCAACCCGGCAAAGAAGATGCCGATGGCCAGGCCCGAATAAGTCGGCATCTTGGCGAACAAGCCTCCGAACTGGTCGAGATTGCGATGGTGCACGCGGTCGTAAATGACGCCCACCAAAAAGAACATGCCAGACGAGCTGATGCCGTGGGCGATCATCTGGAACATGGCGCCATTCATGCCCATCTTCCAGGCATCGGAATTGAACTCGTTGCCGGCCACAGCGGTCCACACGCCGATGCCCAGCACGACGTAGCCCATGTGGCTCACCGAGCTATAGGCCACCAGCCGCTTGAAGTCCTTTTGCGCCAGCGCCGCAAACGCCCCGTACACCATGCTCACGACGCCCAATCCGCACACGAAGTACGCAAGCTCGTACCCCGCGTCAGGACAGATTGGATAGCAGATGCGGATGATGCCGTAGCCGCCCATCTTCAACAGCACGCCGGCCAGGATCATCGAGATCGGCGTGGGTGCTTCGACATGCGCGTCGGGCAACCAGGTATGCAGCGGCACCGACGGGACCTTGATGACAAAGCCCACTAGCAACAACAGGAACGCCCACCATTGCAAGCTCTTGCCAAATAAGATCTCCGTGCTGAAGCCACCGGGCATCTGCCCCAACTGCTGCAAGGCCAGGATATTGAACGTGTGAACGGCATGAGGGTTGGCATGCAGTGCCTTGATTTGTGCGGCTTGCTGGGACGCGTCCAGGTACGGGCTGACAACGGCACTGGCGACTAATTGCTCGTCGGACAGTGTTCTTACGTCACTGTCGAAGTACAGCATCAGGATCGCGATCAGCATGAACACGCTGCCCAATAGGGTGTACAAAAAGAACTTGATCGCGGCGTATTCGCGTCGCGGTCCGCCCCACACGCCGATCAAAAAGTACATCGGCAGCAGCATGACTTCCCAGAACACGTAAAACAGGAAGAAGTCGAGCGCCAGGAAGACCCCCAGCATGCCGGTTTCCAACAGCAGGAACAGGATGCAGTAGGCCCGCACGTACTTGTTGATGCCCCAACTGGCGGCCATCGAGAGCATGGTGACGAACGAGGTCAAAAGCACGAGCGGAAAGCTAATTCCGTCAACGCCCATGAAGTACTGGATGTTGAAGCTCGAAATCCATTCGATCGAAAACACCTTCTGCATTTGCGACACGGCCGTGTTGAACTGCCATTCGCCCTGGCCGGGCAACGCCATGACGACCGTCAGCAAAAAGACCGCCGCGGTGATGATCAGTGAGAAGGTTTTCATCACTTCCGGCTTTTCGCGCGGAAAGAAAGCCAGCGCCAGGGCGCCGGCCGCCGGCAAAAACACGATCAGGCTCAGCAGTGTCACGTACGAGGATTCCATAGTCGTTTTTCTTCTTCAGGCTGATTTCCGGGTGCCACGTGTATGCTCGGGTGCCATGCCCGCGCCTCGCGGGCATGTTTCGCACCACGGAGCATGGCCACGAAGCGTGGCCATGGCACCCAAGCTCAAATTCAAGATTGTCACAAGCCTCTAAGACCCTGCCATCGTGGTGTTGACGTAGAAACTAATCAAAACGAACAGCGCCACGGTGCAAATCACGATGAACAATACATATTGCCTCAACTTGCCCGTCTCGGCGCCGTGAAACCACAAACCGATCGCGTAGATGCGGTCGGCCGACCAGTTGACCAGGCCGTCGACGAGGTAACGGTCGATCAGGTCGTCGAGCCCAGCGCCCAATCGCACGATCACGGCCATCGAGTCGACAATCACGTCGATCACGTTGCGATCGAACTGCGCGACGCGGCGCGACGCGAACAGCACCGGTCGCACGAACAGGAAATCGTACAGCTCGTCGAAATACCATTTGTGAATCAAGAAATGGTAAATCGGCTTGAACTGCGAGCGGACCTCGTTGGGGTTCAGGATCCGCAATCCGTAAAACACGACCGCCAGCAGGAAGCCGGCCAATGCCGTCGATATGGCCCACAATTCGGCGGGCACATGGAATTTAGGGATGTGCGAGTCCAACTCGCTGGGGTGCGTGACCTCGATGAGCGCGCCGCTGGCCACCGCGACAGTCCCCTCGGGCCGAGCCTGTTCCAATAGCGCGGTCATGCCAATCCATGGCCAGCCGATTGCCACCGCCAACACCGCCAGCACCACCAGCGGATAGTACATGACCTTGGGCGATTCGTGAGCGTGCTCGTAAATGTGTTGATCGCGCGGCTGTCCCGCGAAGGCCATGAACCACAAACGAAACATGTAGAACGCCGTGATCGCCGCTCCGCCCGCGGCGATGTAAAACAGAAATCCGTACGCCGGGTTGGCTGCCTTGAAATTGAGCGCCTGGGCGAGGATAGCGTCCTTCGAGTAATGGCCGCTGAAGCCGATCGAAAAAGGAATGCCCGCCCCCATGATCGCCAGGCATCCGGCCAGCATCGTGTAGGCGGTCCAGGGCATCTTTTTTCGCAGCCCGCCCATCTTCGTGAGCTCGTTGGTGTGCACGGCGTGGATCACGGAGCCCGAGCACATGAACAACAAGCTCTTGAAGAACGCATGGGTGATCAGGTGAAACATGCCGGCCGCCCACCCGCCGACACCCAGCGCCAACATCATGTAACCGAGTTGGCTGACCGTGGAGTATGCTAGCACGCGCTTGATGTCGGTGGCCGTGATGGCGATCGTCGCGGCTATAAAGAGGGTGATGCAGCCGATGATGGCGATCGCCAGCAGAACTTCCGGCGTGAACACCGGATAGAACCGACCGACCAGGTACACGCCCGCGGCGACCATCGTGGCCGAATGCACTAGCGCGCTGACCGGCGTGGGACCCTCCATCGCGTCGGGCAACCAGGTTTGAAGCGGGAACTGGGCGCTCTTGCCCACGCAGCCGCAGAAAATTCCCAGTCCGGCGATCACCAGCAGCCAGTACGCGTAGTGTCCAATTGTGCCAGGTGTCGTCTTGTCGGCCCGCCACTCGGCGATCTTCTCGGGCGTTGGCGATTCGCCTGCGGCGATTTTGTCGAACGCGGCCGTTTTGACCATGCCATCGGGCGTTTCCAGGGCATAGTGCCGCTGGGGGCTGCGAACCTGCGTGAAGATACCTTGCTTGCCATCGATGTCGCCGAAATCAAACGTGCCCAAGCTGCCGAAGATCGCCATCAGCCCGATGATCATGCCGAAATCACCGATGCGATTGACGATGAACGCTTTGTTGGCGGCGACGCAGGCACTGGCGCGCTCGATGTAGAAGCCGATCAGGAAGTAGGAGCAGATGCCCACCAGCTCCCAGAACACAAACACCATCGCGATGTTGCCCGCGATCACGAGTCCCAGCATGCTGAAGCAGAACAGCGACAGATACTGAAAGAAGCGATGAAATCGGCCGCGGCGGTGCAGGTGCTTGCCGTTGGAAAGCGTGACCTCGTGGTCTTCGACTTCGTGCAGCTCATCGTGCATGTACCCGTAGGCGTAGAAATGAATGCTGGTCGCGATGAACGTGACCATGCAAAACATCAGCACCGTCAGCGCGTCGATGTAATAGCCGATGGTGATTTCAAGCGCGCCGAATTTCGCCAGCGTGTACCACTCGCCGGCCACGACCGGCTTGGACTCGGCGGCGCCGTGGTGCGCGCTGGCGGCGTCGTGGCCGTCGTGCGTCGTGTCTGCCGTCGCTTCATGGTGCGAGATGTCGGGCAGAGGGTGCGCGGGCAGCCACACACCGAACAACGCCACCAGCGACAGTACGCACGATGTGAGGATCGCGCCGGTGGCCAGATAGCCGGCATAGCGGCCGGCCTTGCCCATGCGCGGACCGAACAGCACGATGAGCGCGAACGACGCCAGCGGCAACAGCCAGGCCAGTGCCAACAGCTTCGGTAGTGCGGTTTCGGGAGTCATCAGCCCTTGAGCTCATCGGCCCGGTCAACGTCGACCGTGCCGTGGTTGTTGTAGAAATTCAGGGTAATGGCCAAGGCCACGGCCGCCTCCG
>CAZUPX010001300.1:0-7156 GCA_964622155.1 uncultured Planctomycetaceae bacterium
TTTCGCTATCCGGTCGGCCCGTTCGCCCGCCTGAACCACTTTCTGAGAGGTAAGGTGCCGAGCCGCCTGCTACGAAGAGCGACGAAGTTTTATTTGGGCCTACCGCGCTGAGCTAAAGAGCTCCAGTAGCGCTCTGGAGAAGCAAGCCTGTCCCAGACCGCCACATCGCGATGATCAACATAAAAATTGTCGTACGCGAATTTTTATGTCGATTCACAATTGAGAAGTAAAGGCGGATCAAAGGTGACCTTCTCTTTGTCGCCAGGGCTGATTAGGAGTAGACCGGCCTTATGGGCCACAGAGTCGTTTGTCCGGCGAGGGTCGCCTTGGATGCCACAATTTTGTTGCGGGCCTTAGGCGAGCGCCAAGCCTTTTCTTTCCGGTCGCTTCATGAGGAAGACGAGCGGCAGGAGGGCGAAGGTCACCCAGGCGATGAACCAGAACAAATCGATGAACGCCTGCATTTGTGCCTGCCGGGCAACCTCTAGCGCTAACATTTTTAGGGTGCCTGGTGAGGAGATGTTCTGCCCCGAGCCAGCGAGATAAGGCGCAACTGCCGGATTGAACGGGTTGAGATTCTGGATGAGGAGCGTCCAGTGCACCTGACCTTGGCGAACCAATAGCCAGCTCACGACGGCAATTCCAATGGAGGAGCCAATGCCGCGCATGAGGGCCATGAGGCCAGACGCCTCATCGAGCTTGGCGTCGCTGATGCTGCCAAAAGCGACGGCGTTCAGAGGCACGAAGAATAAACCCATACCTGCCCCGGCTATCATGCCAGGCCAAATCAGGCCCCAAGCGTCCACATAAAGCGATAGACGCGACAACACGAGGGCCCCGATTGCCGACAGAACTAGTCCAACCGCAACCAGATAACGCGGGTCGATCAGGCGCAACAAAAAACCTCCCGTGATCGCCAGTGCAATCGCGCTGACCACGGCCCTAGGCATGAAGAGCATGCCAGCGCTCATCGCCGGATAGCCCATCAAACGCTGCGTCAGGAGGGGCAGGAGGGCAATGCTGCCAAAGAGGGGGATACCGTAGGCCATGCTTGCAATCAGACCGGCGACGAAATTCCGGTCCTTCAGAAGAGAGAGGTCTACGATGTTGTCGGGCTTGCCCCAACCACGCATAAAAAAGGCTGCGCCGGCAAAAACAGTTATGCCGGTGAACACCTGAATGAAGCGGGAGTCGAACCAGTCCCGCGTCGGACCCTGATCAAGGACCAATTGGAGCGAGCCTACTGCCAGGACCAAAAGGGCTAGACCCGTCCAATCGGTCTTTGCGTAGTTCATCGGCACGCTGGCCAGTTGTCCCATGGCCAGGAGCAGCGCAATCGCGCCAATTGGGACATTGATGTAAAACACTGCTCGCCATACGAACGTGTCAGTCAGCCAACCGCCCAAGACGGGGCCCAGGATGGGGGCTACCATGATGCCCAGGCCAAAGATGGCAAGAGCTTGCCCATGCTTCTCGCGGGGGAACGCTTCGAGCAGAATCGATTGGCTCAATGCTACTAGCGGAGCTCCGAAAATTCCCTGGGCGATTCGGAAAATCACCATGCTCAGGAGATTCCAGGAAAGGCCGCACAGCGCGGAGGAAATAACAAAGCCCACAATCGAAAAGATCAGAAGACGCCTTCGTCCGAATACGCGGGACAAATAGCCCGTCAACGGCATCACGATAGCGGCGGCGACGAGATAAGAGGTGAGTACCCAAGTGATCTGGTCTGACGTTGCCCCGAAAGCGCCCAGCATGTGTGGCATCGCCACACTCACGATCGTAATGTCGAGTACTTCGAGGAAAGCGGTAAGCACCACCGCCACAACCAGGGCGATCGACGGACCTTTTTCGGGCTGTGGCTCGATGCGCGGTGGTGGAGGACTCGGCGAACGCGGCCGCTTCGACTTGGATACCCGCCGAGTCATTGTATCATCCCTAGGTTCGTATCGATCACGCCAATGGCGCGTGGATAAACAGCACCCAGAAATTATCGCTAAGTGTCCCTATCGAGGCGGTGGTTTTCTGTCCGTAACGTAGAAATCGCCGAGGACCAGTACATCCATTTGGGTGCGCAGATGGCAGGAGATGGCTTCTGAGGGCGCGCGACAATTGGCTCCTGCCGGTTGAAGCTGGTGTTGAGAATCACGGGGATGCCGGTGAGTTCGGCGAATTCCTCGATGAGGCCGTAGAAACGTGGGTTCGAGGCCCGATCGACGGTTTGGATGCGTGCCGTGCCATCGACATGGACGGCCGCGGGGATCATTTGCGCCTTATCGGTTCGAACTCTCGGTGCCATCGTCATGAACGGGTCCCTTTGGTCGATCTCGAAGAACTCCGCCGCCCGTTCCTCCAAAACAGCGGGGCCGAACGGACGGAATGGCTCGCGGTGTTTCACGCGCGCATTGATGTGATCCTTCATCTTGGCGTCCCGACCGTCCGCCAATATGGAGCGGTTTCCGAGGGCGCGGGGCCCGATTTCGGACCGCCCCTGGAACCAGCCGACGATCTTGCCTGCGGCGACATCAGCGGCCACCCTGGCCAAGAGGTCACCCTCGTCCATGCGGTCTTAAGCCAGCCCAGCTTGCTGCAAGTCGTGGACGATCTCTGCTTCACTATATTCCGTTCCGTGGAAAGCATGGGTCAGCTCGAAGCCACGTCGATATCTTGCGAGAAGGCGGAGAGGTGCAATAGCCCTGGAGGGGATGAAATGACAATGCCCAAAAGGTGGCAAGTCCAAGCCCGGACGCAAACCAGGCTCAGGCAACAAGAAACGCAGCGAGGCGATCCTTAAGCGTGAGTTTGGCAGTGGTGAGATCATGCCGCTCGACGTCATGCTCTCGGAGATGCGTCGTTGCGAAACTTATTGGCCTCTTGGACTACGGCATTACACCGGAAAGGAAACCGGATCTGCGAATGAGGCGAGAATCTTGCGCGGACCTTCGACATTCATCCGGCCATGCCCCGTCAGGATGTTGTCGAGCACGAGCACATCGCCCTTCTTCCACTGGAAAAGTACCGAGTGATCCCAGGTGGCCCGGCGGATTTCGGCCATCTCATCGGCGGGAATCGGCGTGCCGTCGCCATATAGGATTTGCACCGGCATTACGTCGAGGGCGTAAAGGATCCTAAGGCCCATTTTCAGAGAGGCGTTGTGGACCGGATTCTGGCGCGGTCTGACTTCGTCGAGATCCCGAAGGATACTCGTCCGGTGAAAGGCCTGAAGGTTGAGGCACTGCTCCCCGGTCTCGGGATGGCGAGGCAGGGGATTGACAACGTTTTCGGTGTGCAGGATGCGTCCGTTCGGATGCCAGCGGCAGACCATTCCGCGCGACGTCACCATGTCCTCGATCTCATCGCGGTCGCGGGTTCCGAAAGCCTCGTCCCAGTCCCGGTTCATCACCGGCGCCCAGGCCGGGCGCTTCTTCGGAAGACGCCGCCGATAGCAGACCTTTTTTTCCTCGAGCTTCGCCCGGATGCTGGGGTCGAGGGTCACGGCGGCAGCGCGCGAGTCGAACAGCGGCGTCTCGCCGTATCGGCGGGGTTCGACCAGGCAGAAAAACGAAATCATGCGGGGTCGTTCGTTGAGGAAGCTATTCTCGTTGTGGGCGAGAATGGGGTACGCGTTAGGGGTGTCGGTCGAGGTGTATACGCTTTCGGCGACCTTGCTTCGCGGGCTGGTGTCGAACGGGTTCTCCGCCTCGGGTCGGTAGCCGAGGGCACCGATGATGTCAGCGAAGCCTGCCGGCTCGTTAACCTCGAACCCGCGGAGGAGAACGCCGCCGCGCTTCAACATTTCATCCCGCAGCCGGCCGCGTTCGGCGGTCACCAAAGCACGGAGGTCCGCCAACGATCGTGGTCCATTCGCTTCCACGACTCGCGGCAGATCCCGGCAGGTGGTCGGGCGGGTCAATTCAGAGGATTCGAGATCTCGCCAGAGGGCCATTCTTCGCCGGAGCTAGGAGTTCATGAAAAAGTCGGCAACCAATAGTTTCGCGTTGCAGGCGCGCACATTCAAGAGCAAAGACGCCCTCGCATCAAGTCTTTCCCGGGGGCGTTGGGTTCCGGTCGGTAATGTAAAAATCGCCGAGCACCAGCACATCCATTTGCGTTCGCAAGAAGCACGAGATGGCATTCTCGGGGCTTTGCACGATCGGCTCCTGCAAATTGAAGCTCGTGTTGAGAACGACAGGAACCCCCGTGAGCTCGGCAAACTTCTCGATGACACCATAGAAACGCGGGTTCGAGACGCGATCCACGGTCTGGATGCGAGCTGTTCCATCGGCATGGATTCCCGCCGGAATGAGCGTGGCCTTGTCGGGACGCACTCGCGGCGCCATCGTCATGAAGGGATCAAACTGCTCGATCTCGAAAAACTCGGCCGCCCGCTCCTGCAGAATGGCGGGAGCGAAGGGGCGAAAGGGCTCGCGATGCTTCACGCGGGCATTCAAGCGATCCTTCATTGCTTCGTCCCTGGGATCGGCCAGGATGGAGCGATTTCCCAGTGCGCGCGGGCCAAGCTCAGCTCGCCCCTGAAACCAGCCGACGATCTTGCCGGCGGCAACGTCTTGGGCAACGGTCGCTAGCAGCTCCTCTCCTCCCATCCGCCGATAGGACAACCCGGCAGATTGGAGCGCGCGAGTGATCTCGGCGTCAGTATACCCGCGGCCGTGGAAGGAATGTTTGAGCTCGAAGCCGCGCGGATGACCAAGCGTTTGATGATAGTGCCATAACGCGCTGCCGAGGGGAGCGCCTGAGTCCGAGGCGCAAGGCGGCACCCAGACTGACTCGTAGTCCGTGTCGCGCAAGATACGCGCGTTGGCCACGCAATTGAGCGCCACGCCGCCGGTCAGGCAGAGATTGCGGGAAGGGTGACGCTTGGAGAGTGCGCGGACGACGTGCAGAATCGTCTCCTCGATAGTCGATTGAAGCGCGAAGGCAAGATCGCGATGACGATCGCTGATGGGCTGGTCCGGTGGGCGCCGCGGACCGAACGCCTCCGTGAACCATTCCTTGAACGGCTTCTTGACGCCGTGGGTGTCGTAGCTGATCAAGTCCCGATTGATCGAAAATCGTCCCTCGGGCTCCAGGTGTACGAGTTCGCGGAATTGATTGGCGTAGGTCGCCCGGCCGGTGCCGGCGAGCGCCATCACGGTCCCTTCCGCGAACGGCTTGAACCCCAGATAGGCCGTGGCGGCCGTATATAGAAAGCCGAGCGAGTCGAAGACCTCGCTCTGCCACAGGCGTTGGAGGCGATTGCCGGAGCCGATATAGGCCGACTGCGCGGTCTCGTCTCCATGTCCGTCCATCACCAGCACCGCTGCCTCTTCGAACGGCGACGCGAAAAAGATCGCCGCATGCGCGTCATGATGCTTTACCTGAACGATCTTCAGCAACTTCTTGTGCATGCCGAAATGCCACATCAATCCCCATCGAAGCCCCATGGGCACGGCGACGATGAGGGTGGACACATGTGGGCGGGCGCTCGGTGGAATCATATGGAGGCTGACCGGGAGTCCCTCTGCCACGGCCCAGAACATGTTGCGCCGGAGCGACTTCATCTCCCAAGGCGTCGTGATGACATCGATATCGTCGACGCCTAGGCCTTGGCCGTCAAATGCGGCCTCAAGCGAGCGGAACGGGAACTTTGTCGTATGCTTTTCGCGGTTGAACCGTTCTTCCTCCAAGACGATCGTTGCCACGCCGTCGTCGAGCAACGCCAGGCCCGAGTCATGAGTCCTGGTTACGATCCCGAGAATCTTCACGACGATGCCTGTGGAATCGACTGGGTCCTCCGCTTTAGCGGCATCGTGCTGAACCTCAAACGCCCGCGACCCTTAACGGACCTCTCGTGGGACTGCCTTCGGCGACACGCGCCGGATTGCTGGAGAAGCCGGTCGACGAGGGTGGTCTTCCCATGGTCGACATGGGCGATGACGGCGATATTGCGAAGCTGCATGGGATCCGGAATGTGCAACACGGCCTGAAGGGCCCGCGGTTCCTATGACGGCGATATAGAGCGCGTGTGACGCATGCGCAACGGCCACCGATGCGCGAAGCTCGGCCGGCCATTACCCTGTTTCTCCGAATTGCCTGATACCAAAATGCCTTGAATAGTGGCCCCTTAATTGCCATAGAAAACCCCAGCGGCTCGCATTTGACTTTCGCAACTGGCCCGGGTTTCAAAAGCGGGCCAAGCTCTACGCGGCGAATCGCGTCGCGCTCTTAGCGAGGAATCATGTGCGGGTTGGCAGGTGTGATCGACCTCAAGGGCCGGCGGGAGCCGGATCGGGCGCAAGTCGCGCGCATGGGCGCGGCGCTGACCCATCGCGGGCCCGACGAGACCGGCACCCTCTTCGCGCCAGGCATCGGCGCCATCCAACAGCGCCTCAGCATCGTCGGACTGGGTAACGGCCAGCAGCCGATCTTCAACGAAGACCGCACCGTCGCCGTGATCTGCAACGGCGAGCTGTTCGATTACCCGGAGCGCAAGGCTGAGCTTCAAGCGCGCGGCCACGTCTTTCGCGGCGGTAGCGACTGCGAGCTGATCGTGCATCTCTACGAGGAGCACGGCGAGGATCTGTTCCCGCATCTCAAGGGTCAGTTTGCCTTCGTGCTGTTCGATTTCGCCAAGCGGATTGTGCTGCTCGCGCGGGATCGCGTCGGCATCTGTCCGTTGCATTGGTCGCGGCAGGGCGACGTCTTTTACTTCGGCTCCGAGGTCAAGGCGCTGCTCGCCTCCGGCGCCGTGCCGCCGGCGGTCGATGTGCACGGGCTCGATCATCTCTTCACCTTCTATGCGATCGGCTCCCGCCGCACTTTGTTTGACGGCGTGGAGTCGATTCTGCCCGGCCACTATCTGAGGATTGCCTTCCGGCAGGCTGGCGCCGCCGCGGCAATCGAGGAGCGGCGCTATTGGGACCTCGACTTTCCGGATTGGGGCGATGAGCAGGACGCCGCCGATCCGACCGCTCTGATCGACGAATTCGAGGCAACGTTCCAACGGGCCGTCGAGATCAGGCTCCGCGCCGACGTCCCTGTGGTGGGCTATCTTAGCGGCGGCGTCGATTCGGCCTACGTGCTCGCCACCGCATCCAAAATCGCGGGGCGGCCGCTGCCAAGCTTCACCATTCAGGTGCCGGTGCGTGCGCTCGAC
>CAZUPX010001301.1:0-5500 GCA_964622155.1 uncultured Planctomycetaceae bacterium
TGTCGGCGCCGATCGTCGCGATGACGGAGGACGGCCAAGCTCGGAAGACCCAAATGATGCCTATCCGATTTCCTTCGGGCCGGCGGCTCCGGACTGGAAACCGGCCGACGGCAGTCGCGGCGACTGGATATTCTTTCCGCCCGCTCCGGAAGAAATCGAGGAGGAAGTCGACCAGCCAACTGACGAACCGAACGCGGAAACCGGCGAATAAAGGTCGCTGGAACCGACCCACCGCTAGCGCGCGATTTGGCCCCGTTGCTCGCGCGTTGTAGAATCGTCCAGGCAACATTCCTCAACGGGCGAACTGCCATGCCTACGCACGACGTGCAAAATCAGGCCCCTCGGTTGGTCGGCTACAACCTCTTTACCAGCGACCGAGTGCTGATGGAGGCGCTGAAGCGAGAGGGCGGCGACTCGGCAGCCGACCAGGCGCAGCGGCTCGGCCAAACGTTGGGCAGCGAAGAGGTGATCGATTGGGGCTTCGATGCCAACAACTACCCGCCGGTCCTGCACACGCACGATCCGCGCGGAGTGCGCATCGACGAAGTCCGCTTTCATCCCGCCTGGCACAGCCTGATGGATCTTTCGGTATCGAACGGGCTGCACAATCTCCCCTGGGCCCAGCCGCGCGCCGGGGCACACGCGGCCCGCGCGGCGATGTTCTTCATGACCGGGCAAATCGAGTCCGGCCACGGCTGCCCGATCTCCATGACCTACGCCGCCGTGCCCACACTCCGCTGTCAGCCCGAGCTGGCCGCCGTGTGGGAAAAGCGGATCGCCAGCACCTCGTACGATCGGCGGTTCATGCCCGCGTCGTACAAATCCGGCGCTCTCGTGGGCATGGCCATGACCGAAAAACAAGGTGGCTCCGACGTGCGCGCCAACACCAGCACGGCCCAGCCGGCCGGCGCCGACGGACCCGGCGCGGAATATCGCCTGACCGGACACAAATGGTTCTGCTCGGCGCCGATGTGCGACGCGTTTCTGGTCCTGGCCCAAGCGCCCGGCGGGTTGTCGTGTTTTCTGTTGCCGCGATTCATGCCCGACGGGGTGCGCAACAACTTCTTCATCCAGCGGCTGAAGAACAAATTGGGCAACCGGTCGAATGCATCGAGCGAGATCGAGTTCACCGATGCTTTTGCCAATCTGGTTGGCGAAGAGGGCCGCGGGGTACGCACCATTCTGGAAATGGTGAACCACACCCGGCTCGACTGCGCGATGGGCTCGGCCGCGATGATGCGACAGGCCGTGGTCCAGGCCATGCACCACACGGCGCATCGCGCGGCGTTCGGCAAGCAGCTCGTCGATCAACCGCTCATGAAAAACGTGCTGGCCGACCTGGCCATCGAATCGGAGGCGGCCACCGTGCTGGGCATGCGGCTGGCGAGAGCGTATGACCGGCAAGACGAGAGCGAAGCCCGCTTCCGCCGCATTGCCACGGCCGTGGCCAAGTTCTGGATCTGCAAGCGTGGGCCGACCCACGTCTGCGAAGCGCTCGAATGTCTGGGTGGCAACGGGTTCGTCGAAGAGTCGATGATGCCGCGGCTGTACCGCGAGTCGCCGCTCAACTCGATCTGGGAAGGCTCAGGCAACGTGATCTGCCTGGACGTGCTGCGCGCGATCGGCAACGAGCCTGGAACGATGGACGCCTTGCTGGCCGAGATCGACCTGGCTCGCGGCGGCGACAAGCGTCTCGACGCGTTTGTGCAAGCCGTCCACGATCAGTGGCGGCCCCTGGCCGACGACCCTCGCCAGGCCCGGCGCCTCGTCAGCCGCCTGGCTCTGGCCCTGGAAGGCTCGCTCGTGGTCCGCTTTTCCCCGCCCGAAGTCGCCGACGCCTTCTGCGCCTCCCGCCTGTCCTCCGACGCCGCCACCACCTTCGGCACGCTGCAGCCAGGCGTCGCCTTCGACCGTATCATCGAGCGGGCGCGGCCGGCTTGCGCATGATCGACCGATCGAAACTGGCGTCGGTCAGGCCCAGGTTTATCTTCAGATTCGTGTAGGTGTATTCGGCAACAAGCTGCGGCAACCCGCGCTCCCACTTCGGCCAGTCGTAGTACTCGACGCGGATCGGAACGTGCAACTCGTCGTCGATAAAAACGCTGACGTTGTGAAACTCCAACCCCGGCTGCTTCCGCGGGTGCACAATCCGCAACATGGTGCTGGGACGCTTGTTGATCTTGGCACCTGCGGTCTTGGTGACTTGTGTGTTCGCTCCGCTTGGGTCGGCCCGCACGTGCCGTTCGATCACGTCGATCATGCTGGCCAACAGATCGTTGAACCCGGTCTTGGTGATCGGAATCAAACTTTCCTGCTTGGCAGATTCGCCTTCCGGGTCAACCTGCACGGTCACGTAGTCGAAGTGCTTACCTCCGTTGCGGACCAGCATCTTGCCATCGTTGTTCCCCTCCACGTACAGCACCTGCCGACCGGCAACCTTGGCCGGACCCAAGAAGCGCATGTAGACGCTCAATGGCACGATGACCTGGCCGGATTCGCGAACCTGCTCGCGGACCCAGATATCGATGTAGTTGTAGTCCTGCAGGAATCCGTCGATGCGTTCCCGCTTGATCAGCCTTGAGCTGAAGTCACGCAGGGTTCGCCGCAGATACGTCTGCTCCTTGCGGGCGTAGCTCAACACGCTGGACAACGGATGAGTCGACGAACCCACGGCTTCGCCGGGCGATTCCCCCCGAAAATTCGAAATCCGAGGCGAATCCGCGGGGCCGGCCAGGTCCTGGGGCGGCGCTTGCTGGCCCCAGGCGTTCATGGCGCCGCAAACGAAAGCCATTACTAGCGCGCAGCATGTCACTTTGGGGCAGTTCAACCGAGACATGGCCACGCTCCCGCTAGATGTACCGATCGGCCGCAGGATTGGGTTCAGTAGGTGAAGTATTGCGCCCGATTGGGCGCCGGGCAAATCCCCGACCGGCGGGCCGACACAAATAGGCTCCGCGAAACCCGAGCGAGCGGCATCCCAGACCCTTTTAACCGAAAACTCGGGCCCCAGAGCCATCGAATCAGCCGGGACTGGCCCGCGGCCTCTCGCTCGGCTTAGTGTCCGACAAATACCGTCGCGTCATGAGCTTTCCCAACCGCTCGTTCATCATTTCGGTGGTGCCATCGGTGAAGCCCGCCGTTTTGCAGGCGGCCAGGTGGCGCATCAGCGGATGGTCGGCCCGCAATCCGTTGGCGCCCATCGCTTGAATGCAGGCCGCGATGTGATTGAGCGTGCGCTGGCCGGCAAATTTCTTGGCCCGCGCGGCGTCCTCGGTTGCTGGCCGCCCCTCGTCGATGGCCCGTGCCGCGCGATAGGCCAATAACCTCAGCGCCGCCAGATCCGTGTCGGCATCGACCAGTGACCAGCGGAGGCCTTGAAACTCGAGCACGCTCTGCCCAAACGCCTGCCGCGATGACGCACAGCGCATCGCTTCGGCAATTGCCGACTCCAGCATGCCCGCGCACATGGCCGCCACGTAGCAGCGCGCTCCGTTGATGCCCGCCATCGCAGCGACAAAGCTCGCGCCGGGCGGATCGACCAGCGCCTCGCCGGGCGCAAGATAATTCTCCAGCCGGAACCCGCCCACGCCGATCGCGTGACAGCCGTGCAGCGCGTACGGCGGCTCGCGCACGAATCCGGCCCGATCTGCCTCGACGACGAAGCTGGCCAGGCCCTTGGGACCCAAGCCCGGCTCGGTCTGGGCCAACGTAAGGACCACACCGGCCACGGCCGCGTTGGTGGTCCAAGCCTTGGCGCCGTTGAGCAACCAGCCGCCGTCGACCTTCTTGGCTGACGTCGTTAGGTTCGCCAGGTCGCTTCCGTGGTCCGGTTCAGTGTATCCCGCGCAGCCGATCAGCTCACCGCGCAGCATGCGCGGCACCAGACGACCGGCCAGCGCCGGCGATGCACGAGCGACTCGAACAATGCAATTGTGATGATTGACCAGCGAGAACGCGAAGCCAAAGTCGAATTTGGCCAGCTCTTCCACGACTCGCATCTTGATCGAGAAGCCGAGTCCATGCCCGCCGAAGGCGCTTGGCACTTCGATGCTCGCCAAACCGACCCGGCACGCTTCCACGAGCGCGTCCCGCGGCACGCGGCGGCTATATTCCCACTGGCGCGCGCTTGGCTCGACCACGCGCCGGCCAAAGTCTCGTGCCAGCGCGATTAACTCCCGCCCCTGAGGCGCGAGCGCCGCGTCGAACTCCGCTACGATTGGGTCGCTTTGCATGGTCAATTCCCGCCGCGCGGAGCGCGCACCAGCCCAATTCCCAATACCAGCACCCCCAGCGCTAACACCACGGCGCCGACGTATGGCAAGTAAATGAGCTCGTTCGGCTCTCGCGCGTCGGGCTTAAGAACGGAAATGAAGAACCCGACCGGCAGCAAGATCGCGGCCACGGGGGCCGCCAATCTGGCAACCCACTTCCACCCGATCGTCAGCGACGATTCGTCGACGTAGCGCAAGATAATGAGCGACAGCGCCAACAGAATGCCCGCGTGCGCGTGGCCAGCCCGCCACAAGTCCTGTCGCAGTGGATTCGCAGCATACTGCTCGGTAAAGACCAGCAACGACAACAAGCTTACGCCTCCCAAGATGACACTTGGGTAGACGATCAACAAGAGACCAGCGAGAATTCGGCTTTCTCGAGACATGACACTGCCCTCCGGGTTAATGGTGAGTGAATCTTCGCAAGCATCGCAAGCGCGTCATGACCATCACGACAATTCTCACTTGACGACCTGGCTGCGAACGATCGCCATGAACAATCGCGTGGGGAGCAGCCGTCTGGCCAGCAACATCGGGGTGGCATTGACCGGATAACGCAACCGCCAGGAGCCGTCGGTGGCGGCTTTGAAGATCGTTTTGGCGACGATCTCGGGACCTGGCGCGGTTTCGCCAAAGCGCTGCATCACAGACATTGCTCGTGTGACAAAGCCATCGTAGGCCGTCAATCCCGGTTTTCTCATCACGTCCAGCGACCGGCCGTAAAAGTCGGTCTTGATCGCGCCTGGCTCGATGATCTTCACGCGGACATTGAACGGCTCCAATTCGTACACCAGCGATTCCGAAAATCCCTCGACGGCCCACTTGGTGGCATGATAGATGCTGTACAGCGGAAACGTGACGCGGCCACCGACGGAAGCGACGTTGATAAGTACACCCTCGCGCCGCGTGCGAAAGTGCGGCAGGACTGCGCGGGTGACCTCCATGACTCCGATGACGTTTGTCTTGATTTGTCGCTCGACCTGCTCAGGCGTCGATGTTTCGAACGGCCCAACGAGCCCGTAGCCCGCGTTGTTGACTACGACGTCGATCGCGCCCAGCCGCGCAATCGTCTCGTCCACGGCCGCCGCGATGCTTTGCGGATCGGTCACGTCGAGCCGCAGACCGTGAATTCCCGGCTGATTCATCCACTCGCCTGCCGACTCGGGATGGCGCATCGTGGCGGCAACCTTCCATCCGTTGCGGGCAAACTCCTCAGCCGCCGCACGGCC
>CAZUPX010001302.1:0-9279 GCA_964622155.1 uncultured Planctomycetaceae bacterium
CAATGGCCTCGTTCTCGAACACGACCTTGATCGACTGATTAGCCAGCACCTTGCCGGCGCGCAGCCAGTCGATGTAGTACGAGATGCGAATCACGCCGTGCGAGTCGTGGCCGACCAGGTTGGCTTCGGTGAGGTAATGGGCGATGCGGTCGGCTTCGCGCGGTTGGCAGCCAGCGGCGGCGAAGATGGCCGATGTCAAACTCGCCAGGCGGTCGTGTGCGATGTTCATGGAGTCCCCCGTGGATCGAGGCGAGTGAATTTTTGCAGGCAATGACAGTCGCTGGGGACCATGCCCTGGTTGCCGCCGGCCGACATCGTGACCTCGCCAACATACAGGTCGCCAAACGGGTCGACGACGATGTCGTGCGGAGCGAAAAAGTCGCCCGGCGCGCAGGGATTATCGCCACCACCCCAACGCGCCAACAACTCGCCGGCCGTATTGAAGACGCTAACGCGGCCGCCGGTCGACGTGCCTGGCGGGGACTGGTTGCCGGGGAACATGCCGGCTCGAAATCCCAATTCGGCCACGAAGATATTCTGTTGGGGGTCGATGGTCACCTGGCACGGACGAGCCACGTCGGTCCACTCGGTCAGAAACGTCCCCTCGGGCGAAAACAGTTGTACGCGGCTGTTTTCGCGATCGGCCACGTACACCGTTCCGCCGGCGTCGACGCCGATGCCGTGCGGCACATGGAACTGGCCCTGACCACTCCCCGGCTCGCCCCAAGAGGCAATCAACTGTCCGCTGGCGCTAAAGCGGTGCACTCGGGCATTTCCGTAGCCGTCGGCCACGTAGACTTCGCCGCCAGGTGAGAGGGCCATGTTCGTCGGATAGTTGAACGGGCCGGCCGAACACTCGATGGTGCGATAGTCGACCGACGTTGCCCCGGTTTCGGACGGTCGGCCGTTGGTGCCCAAGGTCCAAACGCGCCTGCCCGCGGCGGTGAATTTGCGGACCGTGTGTCCGCCGTCATCCACGAGATAGACCGCGTCATCCGGACCGATCGTGATGCCGTGCGGCCGTGTGAGCGACAGGTCGACCCACGCGCGCAGAAACCGGCCCTGGCGATCGAAGATCACCAGCGGATACTGCCCACGATTGAAAACAAACACGTTGCCGGCCGAATCGGTGGCCACGCCGGCCACTTCGACCAGGTTCCAACCTCGCGGAAGCTGCCCCCAGCCGACCTCAACCCCGTAGCAAAACGCACCTTGGCCAACGCGCACTTCAGGTGTTGAGGTGGAGGACTTGGGCGTGGAGTTCATGTTGATTTTTCCATCCTAGTTGGGTGCCATGTCCGCGCCTCGCGGGCATGCCCACTCTTTCGACTACCATTCGCATGCCCGCGAGGCGCGGGCATGGCACCCAGTCACACGTCACTCGACTGGTTCCACGCTCGAGCGTTCGTCGGGGGGCTCGGGCAGAAACATTGCAGTGGCCGCGGCCGGGATGAACAAGAATCCGCTGTACAATAGCGCCATCCGATAATCAACGGTCTGCCCGCTGGCGCTTGCGAACAGACCGAAGAACACCGTGCCCGCGGCGGCGGCGATGCGGCCGATGTTATAGCAAAAGCCAGCACCGGTGGTGCGCAATAGTGTCGGAAACAGCGGCGGCATGTACATCGTGAACAGTCCGAACAGCCCGGACGACGCACCCAGAAACGGTAAGCAATACCACAACTGGTCGTACGACCGCGGCGTGCCGTAGGTGACCATCATCGACACAAAGTACACGACGCACAGCAGCGCGATCGAGCGGCGATAGCCCATCACCCGCGCCAATGCTGCGGCGATGAAGTTGCCGATGATCGAAAACACCATCACCATCGCCATGGCCTGACTGGTCAGCCGATTTCGCTCGGGCTCGCTCCAATCGATCAACTCAGGCATCGATCGCAGTTGTTGCAAATACCAAAAATTAAATGCCCAGTGGGCTGTCAGCGTCAGCGAGCAGACGAGGATCGTCAGGATCGTGATCCGCCGCACGTCGCCGCGAAACAAATCCCACATGCTCGGCACCGCATGGGTGTGTTCCAGCCGCGCCGCGTGCCATTCGCTGGTTTCGGGCACGGCTTTGCGAATCCACAGCGTAACCAGTGCCGGCAAAATGCCGACCAGAAATACGTAGCGGTGCGGCAAGTCGGCCATCAGGTACGTGGCCAGCGTGGCGACCAGAATGCCGACGTTGACCGCCGATTGCAGCACAGCGGCCAGCCATGGTCGCCAACCGCGCGGCCACGTCTCCGACAGCAGCGCCGCTCCAACTGCCCACTCGCCGCCGATGCCCAGCGCCGCCAGAAAGCGGAAAATGAGCAGGTGCCACCAGGTCTGTGCGAAGAATGACAACCCGGTGAAAATCGCATAGGTCAAGATCGTCAGCATGAGCGCACGGCTGCGCCCCATGCGGTCGCCGATGCGGCCGAAGAAACCGCCCCCCAAGGCCCAACCAACGAGAAACGACGCCTGAATGATCGAGCTATACGTGCCGACGCGCGGATCCATCGTGGATGTTTCGAGCAATAGCGCAACGAACGGCAGGGCGACGATCGTGTACAGGTGCATGTCGAGGCCGTCGAACAGCCACCCCAGCCAGGCGGCAATGCCAGAGCGCCACTGGTCGCCCGACAAGTCGGCCAGCCGCGTAACGTCCTGCCGCGGGCTAGTGCCTGGCACCTTCGCGGTGGGCGACGGAGAGGGAGCAATAACGAGCGGCGATTCGGAAGGGTTCATGGGGGCCTTAGTGGCGCTGGGAATTCAATACGAATCTGCCAAGGATACTCGCTTTGATAGGCGCTTGCCACCTTGGGCGCCCTGGCCAGTACGCGAGGACTAACTATAGCGCCCAACGTGCTAGTAGGCAGCTTACGGCATTACAAGTCGAGCACAATCCGCAACGAGCGGTCGATCTGTTGAATCGTGCCGGGCGCGAGCGCCCCGAGACGCTTGACGAGGCGTTGCCGGTCAACGGCCCGAACTTGATCGGGGAGTGTCACGCTGGGATTCGCGACACAGCCATCGGGCGGTACCACTGCGACTTGATCGTAGGCAGGGTCGCCCCGAGACGTGAGGGGCACGACAAGCACAACCCAGTTGTGCTCATTGTAGATGTCGTTGGTCACGACAACGGCTGGGCGAGTCTTCTGGACTTCATGGCCGACGGTCGGATCGAGTGAAACGAGCCAGACCTCTCCACGCCGTGGGAATGAATAGTTCGACATCCGTGCTACGTGTTAGAAGGTGAATCGGCATCCCACACTTCCCGATCGGCGCATTCCCAATCGGCGTTGAGTTCACGGGACTCATCGCGGCGACTAAGAATCGCAGCCTTCAACTGTTGGGCGTCTACTGCGGCGTTGCCCCCTTCGCGGCGAAACTCCTCGCGAGCAACAAGGACGTAGAACTTTTTGGTCTGGTCGTCTTCGACCTCGATCGGATGCCCCTGCCGCTGTTGCAGGGCTTCTCGCATTTCTTGAGTGATCTTGGGAGTCATGCCACAATTGTAGCACACAGGCGGGGCATTACACGATGGCTCCGGTGGCGGCTATACTGTTGATCGATCCAAGAACGCTTCGGCTGCTGCGAGTGTATCGATGAAACAGGTGTCGCAAGTCGCGCTGGCACTGCTGCTGGCTTTTGGGTTGCTGCGAGCGCCGCTGGGAGTTGCGGCCGAGCCCATTGATCCCCCAGCCGCTGATCATTGGGCCTTTCAGCCGGTCGAGTCGCACGTGGTCCCAAAGGTCCAGCGGACCGACTGGGCCAGTTCGCCGATCGATCGCTTCATCCTGGCCGCGCTGGAAGCCGAGCGGATGTCGCCCGCCGAGCCTGCCAATCGGACAACGCTGATCCGCCGTGCGACGTTTGACCTGATCGGGTTGCCGCCAAGCCCCGACGAGGTCGCCGCGTTTGTGGCCAACCGCGACGCCGACGCGTTTGCGAAGGTCGTCGATCGGTTGCTCGACTCGCCGCTGTACGGCCAACGGTGGGGTCGCTACTGGCTCGACGTCGCCCGCTATGCCGACACCAAGGGCTACGTGCGGCTCAAGGAGGAACGGCGGTTTCACCACGCGTTTACGTATCGCGATTGGGTCATTCGTGCTTTCAACGAGGACCTGCCCTATGACCGGTTTGTCGAACTGCAGTTGGCCGCTGACTTGCTCCCCCCATCGCCCGACAACCGCGACCTGGCGGCCCTCGGGTTCTTGACGCTGGGCCGACAGTTCACCGGCAACAAGTACGACATCATCGACGATCGGATCGACGTGGTGACGCGTGGGTTGCTGGGGCTGTCGGTCAGTTGCGCCCGCTGCCACGACCACATGTACGACCCGATACCAACAGCCGACTACTATTCGCTGTACGGCGTGTTTGAAACCAGCGAAGAGCCAGTCATCCCGCCGCTGGTTGGCCCGGTCGCCAGTGACGCGGCGACGCAGGACTTCCAGCGCGAATTCGAAAAACTCAAGGCGGCTTTGGACGAGTATGAGCCGGTACAGTATGCGGCACTGGTGAACGAATTTCGTCGCCGCAGTGCCGAATACCTGGTCGCCGCCGCCGAGGGCTTTGTGCCATTGCAACAACCGCTGCCCAAAACCTCGGCCGACGTGCGACAGGTTGTAGTTAATCGCTGGATCGACTTTATCTCGCGCAGCGACCAGCGCGATCCGGTATTCGGCGCGTGGCACGCTTTGGCACAATTGAAGTCTGATGAGTTCGCCGGCGCGGCGGCCCAGCTCGTTGAGAAGTGGAAAAGCGGCGATGATGCGTCGGGAGTGCCGATCAACGCCCTGGTACCAGAGCGCCTCGCTCGGCAGCCGCTCAAGAGTATGGCCGACGTCGCGCGAGCGTACGGCGAGCTGTTTGCCGAGGTCCACCAGCGGTGGCAGACGCTGTCGAGCGCGACGGCGGCGGCCGGCGGCGGTGCTCTGGAGAGGCTGACCGACGTGGCGGAGGAGCACTTGCGGCAGGTGCTGTACGCGCCCGATTCGCCGGTCGCGGTCAGCCGGCAGTTGGCCTTTGAAGAATATCTGTACGACGCACCGATTCACGACGAAATCACCAAGCGGCGACTGGCGATCAACCAGCACCTGTGTTCTACCGCCCACGCGCCAGCGCGGGCCCACACGCTGGTCGAAAGCCCTGTGCAAAGCGAGCCGCGGATTTTCGTGCGCGGCAACCCGGGCCGACCAGGGCGCAGCGTGCCGCGACAATTCTTAAGCGTGCTTGCCTGCGGAGAGTCGAAACCCAAGCAGTTTGACGCGGCCAGCAGTCGATTGGACCTGGCCCGAGCGATCGTCGACCGCGACAACCCGCTCATGGTCCGCGTGCTGGTCAATCGCATTTGGGCCCACCATTTCGGCGCCGGCCTGGTCCGCTCGCCCAGCAATTTCGGTTTGCGAGGTCAGCCGCCGACGCACCCAGATCTGCTGGACTATCTGGCCCGACGGTTCACGGACGAGGGCTGGAGCATCAAGAAGCTGCACCGCTGGATTATGCTCACCAGCGTTTATCAACAATCGAGCCGCGATCATGCCGACTACGCGGCGCGCGATCCCGAAAACCGTTTGCTTTGGAAAATGAATCGCCGCCGATTGGATTTCGAGTCTCTGCGCGATTCGCTGTTGGCCGCGGCAGGGCGCCTCGATACAACCTCGAGCGGACCCGGCTTCGATCTGGCGGCGCCGGGGGCGAATCGGCGAACGGTCTACGCCTTGGTCGATCGCCAGGCATTGCCCGGCATGCTGCCCACGTTCGACTTTGCCAGCCCCGACGCGCACAGCCCCGAGCGTCACGCGACGACCGTGCCCCAGCAGGCCCTGTTGTTGATGAACAGTCCGTTGGTGACGGACGCTGCAAAAGCGTTCGCCGCGCGAGCCGACGTCAAGGGCATTGCAAACCCAGCCGATCGCGTTGCCCGCCTGATCGAGCTGGCTTGGGGTCGCGCGGCCAGCGAGCGCGAGATCAAGCAAGCCGTGGAGTTTGTGACCGCCGACGAGAGCGCAGCGACCGCGGGATCGTTCGATGCGTGGGAGTCGCTGGCCCAGACGCTACTGTTGGCCAACGAGTTTATGTATGTCGAGTAAGCGAACAAACGAATCTTGCGCAAAATCTGACTTCCCTCTCACCTTGTGGGAGAGGGTGGCGAGGAACGAGCCGGGTGAGGGGACCAGCCAACCGAACGAGCATCAATCCGCAATTCGTCACCCTCACCCCAACCCTCTCCCATCGAGGGAGAGGGAGGAAGGGGCGTGCTCTTGCAATCTCCCCCTCACGCGCCGCGAACTGTTGTCCCGGTCCGGCATGGGCCTGGCTGCCGTGGCGCTCGCTCCGCTCCTGACCCAAGTCGCCCGCGCGGAACCGGCGAACACACTCAACCCACTATCGCCCAAGCTCCCGCACTTTCCCGCTCGGGCAAAGCACATCATTCACATCTTCGCCAACGGCGGGCCGTCGCAGGTCGACACATTCGACCCCAAGCCGGCCCTGGCAAAGTACGCAGGCAAGGAATTGCCTAGCGGCAACCTGCCGACCGAACGAAAAACGGGTGCGGCGTTCCCCTCGCCGTTCAAATTTCAGACGTACGGCCAGTGCGGCACCGAAGTAAGCGATCTGTTTCCGCACGTCGCCGCGCACGTTGATCGGATCGCCGTGGTCCGCTCGATGGTGGCTGACATTCCCAATCATGAGCCGTCGCTGCTGTTGATGAACTGCGGCGAAGCCCGGCTGCCGCGTCCGAGCATGGGCAGTTGGCTGACCTATGGGCTGGGGAGCGAGAACCAGAACCTGCCCGGCTTTGTGGCCATGTGCCCGGGCGGGCTGCCGATTCAGGGAGCGCAAAACTGGCAGTCGGGCTTTCTGCCCGGCATCCACCAGGGGACCTACATCGACACGGCCCACGCCGAGGTCGAAAAGCTTATCGAACACATCCGCAATACGCACCTCACCGCCGATCGGCAGCGGCGGCAGCTCGACCTGCTGGCGGCGTTCAATCGCGACCACCTGGAGCGCAGCCAGCACGACCGGCAGCTCGACGCGCGGATCGAGTCGTTTGAGCTGGCTTATCGCATGCAGACCGAAGCCGCCCTTGCATTCGACACCAGCGGTGAGCCCAAGCACATTTTGGACCTCTACGGACCGGGCACGCAGGGCCGGCAAATGCTGATTGCCCGGCGGCTGGTCGAGCGGGGTGTTCGGTTCGTGCAGGTCTGGCACGGCGCGCAGCAGCCGTGGGACTCGCACAACGACATCATGGACCATCAGAAGCTAGCGCGCGAGAGCGACCAGGCGATCGGTGCGCTACTGGCCGATCTGGAGCAGCGCGGCCTGTTGGACGAGACGCTTGTGATCTGGGGGGGCGAGTTCGGCCGCACGCCTTCGGTGGAGCTGGCCAACCCGCTGATCGGCAACGCGACGACGAAGGGCCGAGATCACAATCACTACGGATTCTCGATGTGGCTGGCCGGCGGCGGGATCAAAGGCGGCCAGGCCTACGGCGCCACCGACGAATTCGGTTTCCGCGCCGTCGAGAATCCCGTCCACGTCCACGATCTCCACGCCACGATCCTGCACCTGATGGGCTTCGATCACGAGCAGTTCACGTTCCAATATGCCGGCAGAGATTTTCGATTGACGGACGTGCATGGAAGCGTGGTCATGGAATTGGTCTCTTGACGGAGAAGGTAACCACGAAGGCACAAAGGACACAAAGATCAGAGTAAAGTGGTTGTGAAGGAATGTTTCTTCGTCGTGTCCTTCGTGCCTTTGTGGTTCAATCTCCTAGTTGAACCACGACTGACAGGCGATTATCGTCTACACTCAGCAAATCGGTGTCGAAACAACGGACACTTTTGGGAAGGTTGGATCGTATGTCTTACTTGACCGATCGGCGGCGGTTTTTGCAGTGCGTGGGAGCGACGGGCGTGGGGGTGTTCGTGGCGGCGGCGCCGGCCGCCGACAGTAAATCGCCCAACGAGCGACTGCGGTTCGCCTGCATTGGCGTGGGGGGCAAGGGCAAGGCGGATTCGGCCGACGCCGCGCGGCACGGAGACATCGTGGCGATCTGCGACATCGATGACGGGGCGCTGGGCAAAGCGGCGGAGAAGAGTTTTCCATCGGCCGCCAAGTACAGCGACTACCGCAAGATGCTCGACGAGATGCACAAAAGCATCGACGGCGTGACGGTCAGCATACCGGACCATCAGCACGCTGTGGCGACGGCGCTGGCCGTGCGGCTGGGCAAGGCCTGTTACACGCAGAAGCCGCTGACGCGCACGATCTGGGAAGCTCGCCGTCTGGGTGAGATCGCACGCGAGACAAAGGTGGCCACGCAGATGGGCAACCAGGGGACGTCATTCAGCCCGCTGCGCAAAACGGTGGCCGCAATTCAGGCCGGGGTGATCGGCAACGTCAAGGAAGCCCACGTGTGGACCAATCGGCCGCATTGGGCCTGTGGCGGCCCGCGGCCGGCGTCCCAGCCGGTTCCGCCGGGCGTGAATTGGGACCTGTGGTTGGGTCCGGCGCCCGAGCGGCCGTTCTCGCCCGCGTATCACCCTAATTCGTGGCGCGGCTGGTGGGATTTCGGTTCAGGGGCATTGGGCGACATGGCCTGTCACACGGTCAACATGCCCTACATGGCCCTGGAGTTGCGCGATCCGACGTCGGTCCAGGCCACGACCTCGGGCCACAATCGAGACAGCTTTCCAAAGAGCTCGATGATCACCTTTGAGTTCCCCGCCAACGGCAGCCGACAACCGGTGAAGCTCGTCTGGTACGACGGCGGTAACCGGCCGTCGGCGGAGCTGTTCGACGGCGAAACGGTGAGCCCAACCGGGGCGCTACTGATCGGTGAGAAGGGCAAGCTGTTCGCCAAAGGCGATTATTGTGAGTTTGCGTACAAGCTGTTGGGAGGCGCCAGCGACATCAAAGCCGAGTTTCAACAATCGCCCGGCCATTTCCGCGAATTGGTCAACGCCATGCGCGGCGGGCCGCCTGCCCGGTCGAATTTTCCCGACTATGGAGGCCCGCTGACCGAAACGATTTTGCTGGGCAACCTGGCTGTGTGGGCGGCACCCGAACCGGACACGCCGGGCAAGCGCGTCGAGTGGGATGCCAAGAACTTGAAGCCGACCAACGCGCCGGAGTTGGAGAGCGTCGTCAAACCGACATATCGCGCCGGCTACGTATTGTGATGACTCAAAACACGGATTAGCCACCGGGGCACGGAGAGGAATTGATCCAAGGACACCAGGCGGAACTGTTTTTACGTCTTTAGTCGTCTCT
>CAZUPX010001303.1:0-2295 GCA_964622155.1 uncultured Planctomycetaceae bacterium
GCTGGCCGACGTGCTGCCCGCGTGGGTGCCGCTCGTGCTATTGGCCATCTGGCTGTACGGCAGCGCCCAGCAAGAAGCGGCACGGCTCGAAGAAGGAGACTGGGACGAGGACCTGCTCAACTACGATTTTTCGCAAGGCTATACCAGCCTGGAACGCAATTTCGAGTCTCCTCGCCGCGCCGGCAGTTCGGTCCGCCGCTGGCTGCAGCAGCGCAGCGAGTTGCGTCGCCGCAAGCGCCAAGCCCGCGAACTGGAGGAAGAGCGACAGGTTGATTCGATCCTCGTGCGCCTGCACGAGACGGGCATGAAGGGCCTCACGGCCAAGGAGCGGGCGCTCCTTAATCGCGTCAGCGCTCGATTCCGCGGCCGGCAGCGCAGCTAGCGCCCGGCGCTCGGTCGAAATGTGGGGCCATCGCTTTCGCCCCATGCCATCCCCTACAACCGGCACATGCGGCCCAGTTCCAGGGGCCGACTGCCGAGTCACGCCCCTCAGAAATCTCGCTGGGCGTGACCTAAATTTGAGTAGAAGGCCCAGGTACTTTGTTTTGCGCAGCGCCTCATGCCCCTCAGTTTTCTGACGGCTACCGACCGAACCTCACGCGATCTTCCCGGGCCACGGGACGAGAATGTCGCGCGGACAGCTTGGCAGTCCAAGTTGTTAGCCGGTCTGCGCCAATGGTTTCGCGCCGAGTTCCAACTGTTCGACGCGAACACCGGCGAATTGCTGCACGCCGGCACGCAACGCACGCTTTCCGATGAATGGGTCCGCGGGCAGTTGTGTCGGGCTTGTGCCCTGCGAGCCACCGCCGAATTCATCGAGGATGAAGAACCGCTAGCCGTCCTGGCCATCCCCCTGCAAACCGCCGACGCTCGCGTCGTGGCGGTTGGCACGTTTGCCATTGCCAAGGCTTGCGATGACGAAGCGTTGGCTCGCGCGGCGAGTTTGCTTGGACTCGACCGCAATGACGCGGCTGCGTGGCTGGCCGAACAGATCGTCTGGAATTCCGAAGTGCTGTTGAGCATTGGCCAACTGGCCAGCGAACGCCTTTCGATGGATGAGCAGATCAAGAGCTTGGAGCGCGAAGTTCGAAACGTTTCGCAGCATCTCTCCACGACGTACGAAGAGATCAGCCTGCTGTACCGCCTCACTCAAAACCTGAAGCTTTCGAGCAAGGATGAAGACCTGGCCGCGCTGGCGCTCGAATGGCTGGCCGAGGTGCTGCCGGTCGAATCGCTGGCCATCCAACTGACTCGCAGCCCCTCGCCCGACTCGATCGAGGCCGACGCGACATCGGGCCCGATGCTGATGACCTATGGACCTTGCACGATCACTTCCGACGACGTGACCCGGCTGGTTGAACATTTCGGTCTGTCGGCCGGCGCGCGGCCGCAGATCGTCAATCGGCGTCTCAGCTCCGCCGATTGCTGGCCGTGGCCGGCGATTCACGAACTGGTGATCGTGCCGCTGTCGGAAGGCAAGAATACGTTTGGCTGGCTGATTGCCGTCAACCACACCGGGGGCGGTGAGTTTGGCACCGTCGAGGCAAGCCTGTTGAACTCCGTTGGCGCGATCCTGGGCATACACAGCGGAAACGCCGAGCTCTACTGCCAGCAACGCGAGATTTTCGCTGGTGTGGTTCGCGCCCTGACGTCCGCCATCGACGCCAAAGATCCGTACACCTGCGGTCACAGCGACCGCGTGGCCCGGGTGTCCGTGCGGCTGGCACAGCAACTGGGCTGCGACGCCAGGCAGCTCGACACGATTTACCTGTCCGGATTGCTGCACGACATCGGCAAAATCGGCATCGACGACAACGTGCTCCGCACGCCGGGCAAGCTGACCGAAGCTGAATACGAACACATCAAGACCCACACTGAGATCGGCTACAAAATCCTGGTCGGCATCAAATGGCTCGACGACATGCTGCCGGTCGTGCTACACCATCACGAGCAATGGGATGGCAAGGGTTATCCCCACGGGCTCGCGGGCGAGCAGATTCCGATTTTGGCGCGGATCGTGGCCGTGGCCGACGCGTTCGATGCGATGGGCAGCGATCGACCCTACCGAGAGGGAATGTCCCAGGAAAAGCTGGACTCCATCTTGCGCGCCGGAGCGGGCCAGCAGTGGGACGCCGCCGTGATCGAAGCCTTCTTCCAGGCCCGCGACGAAATTCGCGCGATCGCCAAGAGCCAGGAAAAACACCGCGTGGTCGACGTGAACCACTGGACGTAGGGTTGCAGTCGGCTCACAGTTCCCAGGGGGCGGTACTCCAGCCTATGCCGGGCTGTCGAATT
>CAZUPX010001304.1:0-2543 GCA_964622155.1 uncultured Planctomycetaceae bacterium
TCGACCCGCTTGGCACCGACGCCGACTATCACTACCGCACCGAGCGCAACTACTTCCTGATGGTCGAACGCGCACGGGCCGCTGTGCGGAACCATCCGCTGGTCGAGCAAGGCGTCAACCGGCTCATCGCCAACATGCGGATCGGCGACTACACGCTCGACGTGAACAGCGGCGACCCAGCGGTGGACGCCGACCAGAAGGCCTTTTGGCACGACTGGTGCGGCGATCCGAAAGAGTGCGACTACGAGCAACAGCGGACATTCGCCCAGAAGGCCCGACAGTCGTTCTTCTCGCAGGTAGTCGACGGCGACATCTTGCACCTGCCGCTCGTCGAAGGTTCCTTGCAGACCTGGGAATCGCACCACGTGCGCAACCCCTGGGGCCGCTATTCGACCGGGTCGGACACGAACGGGCTGGTGCATGGGGCGGAGGTGGTCAACGGCCGCATCGTGGCTTATTGGGTCACACCGCGGAATCTCCTGTTCAACCAGGTCGCGCGGCGCGGTGACGCTCATCGCGTCCCAGTGTTCGACGCCGAGGGGAACAAGAATGCGTTCTGGCTCGGCTTCACGCACCGTTTCTTCCAGCGCCGCGGCATCAGTCGGTTGTCCGCCCCGCGTGACGCGATGAACGGTTTTGACGACCTGAATTATGCGCACATCAAAAGCGCGCTGCGGCGCTCGGTGGTCGCGTTCCTGATGCGCAACACGCAGCCGGTCGCGCCACAGTTGCCGCTGGGTGGCGCGAAGATTCCCCAAGCCGGCTCGCGATACACGGACACCACGTCCGGGCTCGGTCTGGAAACGCAGGTGATCGAGCAGTTCGGCGAGCCGGCCCAAGTCCTCAAAGCACCGGCTGGTTACGACCTGGATGGCTGGAACGCGAACATCCCCACGCCTGCGTTCTTCGAACACTCGGCGCTCCTGCTCACGATGCTGGCGGTCAACCTCGACCTGCCGCTGATGTTCCTGCTGCTGGATGGCTCGCTGGTCAACTTTCACGGCGGCCGAATGACGTTCGACCAGGTGAAGCTGCGGCTGGACATCCTGATCAGCGACCAAATCGCCGGCCTCTACAACCCGACCTACCAGTGGAAGACCCGCCAGCGCATTACGCCGGGCTCCAAGCAATTCGACCCGGCCCTCTATGCGGCGGTCCAGCGGGGCGCGAACCCGTTCAAGTTCCAATTCCGCGCCAAGGGCTGGCCGTACGTTAAGCCACTCGAGGATGCCGCGGCCGAAGATCTGGCCGAGCGGCGCAACCTCAAGAGCATGAAGTCGATCCTCGCCGCGCGTGGCGTGGACGAGGACGACCACATCGTCGAGGTGGTCGCCGGACGCGGCAAGTTTATTCGTGCGGCGATCCGCGAGGCCCAGGCCATCGCCCAGGAATTCCCGGAGGTGGTGGCCAAAGACGAGGTGCCGCGGCTGTGGCGCGAGCTGCGCTACGGCAACGAGGCTAGCGGCGTGCAGCTCGCCGTCACTGCCGACACGTCCAGCGGCGAAACGTCCGCCAAAGCGGACGCGGGGGGAGGGAACCGTGGAGAGTGATTTCATCCTGCAACCGCGATTTGAGCTCGAAGCGCCGCAGATGGCGGACTACTTCGGGCTGTGGTGCGTCGAGGAGCAGGCGTTCCGTTCCCTTGTCGACCGGTTCAACGGCATCAACTTGCATGCGCACTTTGCCTCCGCAGCGCCGCGCGAAGCCGCAACCAAGCAGAAGCAAGTCGACATCGCGGTGACGCCCGAGGGCATCGCCATGCTGCAAGTCAACGGCCCGATGATGAAGAACGTCTCCTCGCTGGGCGAAGGAGCGAGCACCGTGCAATTGCGGCAGCAGTTGCGTGCCGCACGTAAGAGCCCAGAGATCATTGGCGCGATGCTCGTGATGGATACGCCAGGTGGCACGGCGAAGGGCAACCGCGATCTGGCGGACGAAGTGGCGCGCTTTGCCCAGGCCAAGCCCATCTATTCGTATACCGAGGATCAAACCACCTCCGCCGGCGTCTCGGTCGCGAGCCAGGCGACCAAGCGGTTCGCCAATAACGCGACCGCGCTCTACGGTGCGATGGGCACGTAGTCGGTGCACATGGACCAAAGCGGCGTGGCAGAAAAGCTCGGCGTCAAAGTGCATGTGATCAAGGCGGGCCAATACAAGGGCATGGGCGAACCCGGCACGCCGATCACCGAGGAGCAACTCAACGAAGCTCAGCGGATCGTCAACGCCTTGAACGAAGGCTATTTGGAAACGATCGCTCGCGGTTTGGCGAAGGACGTCGGAGCCATCCGCTCGATTGCCGATGGCCGCGTGATCATGGCAGCGGACGCCGTCCGCATGGGGTTGCTCGATGGCATCCAGACTTTCGATGAAACGTATGCGCAACTCGTGAACGACGCCCGGCTCGTTGCCGGCCAGTCCGCAGTTACGCCTCAAGGGAGAAATGCTATGTCCGACAAGTCACCCGCATCATTGGCCGAACTAAAGGCCGCGTTCCCGAACTCGTCGGCCGAGTGGCGGGAGACGCAATTGGAAGCCGGCGCCGA
>CAZUPX010001305.1:0-2588 GCA_964622155.1 uncultured Planctomycetaceae bacterium
TGAAAAAAGCGATTTGTGAAACGAAGTTCTCGCTCCCGAACACCTCGTCCAAGACCGACCGCACGAGATGCACATTCTCATCGCCGATCTGCACGAAGACGCTGCCGGTTTCGGTCAGAAGGTCGCGGGCGACAACCAGCCCGTCGCGGAGCCAGGCGAGGTAGGAGTTGACGCCGAGTTTCCAGGTGTCGCGGAAGGCTTGGATTTGCTCGGGCTGGCGGGTGACGTCTTCGGCCTTGCCGTCCTTCACGTCGCGCTTGCGGGTGCTCACCTGCCAGTTGGAGCCGAACTTGATGCCGTAGGGCGGGTCGATGTAGATGGTCTGCACCTTGCCCTTGAGCCCTTCCTTCTCGGCCAGCGAGGTCATCACCAGCAGCGAATCGCCCAGGATCATGCGGTTGGACCAGTTCTGCTCGTGGTGGTAGAAGTCGATCTTCTGCGCGAAGTCGGCCGGGCCGCCGTTGAAGTCGGCGAACAGGTTTAGCTGATCGTCCCCGGCTTTTTCGATGCGGGGCAGGGCGTCGATGATGGCCTGCGGGTGAATCTTCTCCTGGATGTAGACGGGCACCACGGGGACGGCCAGGTCTGCCCGGTCCTGTTCGTCCTTGCCCTTCCAGACCAGTTGCGGATCGAGCGACGGATCGCGCGCGTAGAGCATGGTCTTGGGGGCGTGCTCATCCTCAGCCACAAAGTCGCGCAGCTCCTCGGTGGGGATGTTCTTCCGCTTGTCCTTGTGGCGGATGGATTCGACTTTCGTCGAGGTGGATTTCTTTTTGGCCATGACGTGTTGACTCCAAACGATGAACCCCGAAGGGGGTTCCATTCTAAAGCCCAGGGTCGCGAGGCTTCGCGAGCGCACCCTGGGAACGGGTATAAAACAGAAAACGAACCCCGCAGGGGTTCAACAAGCGTTTTAGCTAATCCCTAATCCCAAACATAACGTTCATCGATCTGGACGCCGTACTTTCGGCACAGGCGCCGGAATTCATCCTGGAACGATTCCGTCTTGTGATGTTCTTCCTGGTTCGCAATGTACTGCTTCAATAATTCCACGTGGCCGGGGCTAACGGAAAAAGCGCCGTACCCCTGTTGCCAGTGGAACTGGGGCAGTTGAGCATTTTCCTCCTTAATCCATACGGTGGAGTCGCGCTTCATATCACGGATCAAGCTGGAAACATCATGCGCCTTGGACAGGCGACAGAGAATATGAACGTGGTCAATGACGCCGCCTGTTTGCAGAGACGGCGATTCGAGGTTCTTGCAAATGCCGGCGAGATAGGCATGGACTCGAGAGCGGAAAACGGCGTCGGTGAGAAACGGCTGTCGATGCTTGGTCGAGAAGACGAGATGCACGTAGATTTGAACGAGCGATTGCGACATAGCCGGCTCCTGTTGAACCCCTTCGGGGTTCGATATCGCGTTCGGATGCCAACCCAGGGTGCGCTGCGCGACCCTGGGCTTTGGAGTGGAACCCCTTCGGGGTTCGTTGCCGGGTTCGTTGCCATGTTCGGATGCCAACCCAGGGTGCGCTCGGCGACCCTGGGCTTTGGAGTGGAACCCCTACGGGGTTCGTTGCCGGGTTCGTTACCATGTTCGGATGCCAACCCAGGGTGCGCTCGGCGACCCTGGGCTTTGGAGTGGAACCCCTACGGGGTTCGTTATCGCGTTCGGAGGATAAATCTTCGCTCATGGTGTCGTCCCTATCTCAATCTCAAGGCTGGCGCGGATGAGATTCTGCGCGTCCCACGGGTCGGCGATTTCGACGAACGCCCAGCGGCCAAAGCCGCCGTGGTTGTTGATGGCCGGCACCCATAGCGTTCGGGCCGTGGCAACCTTGGCGGCATTGTCTTTCTTTTTCTCGCCAGTGACTTCGACGATCAGGTTCAAGAGGTCATCCGGGCCGTGGTCGTCGTCGACGCAGGCAATGAAGTCGGGAATGTAGTTGTGTTCCTCGCCGGCGAGCGTGTAGGGAATCGTGAAGCTGAGGTTGTGGTTCTTGACGTAACGCACGACCTCGGGCATGTCTTCGAGGGTTTGGGCCAGCTTCTGCTCCCACGAGTCGGTATCGGCCACCACATGGGAGATGTGGCACTTGTCGTCGCGTGTGGCGAAGACGGGCCGGGTGGTGTCGAAATCGACGTAACGGGTTGAGCCGATGGTGTCATACGGTCGCACGATGGGCTTGAGCGCGGCCGTGCCGTCGGTCGAGGCGACGATGGCCTTGTAGATGCGGTCGGCGGCGTCGTGGGCCAGTTCGATCAGCAACAGCAGTTGCGGGAAGGTGTTGTCCTTGAGCGTAACGCATTCGGCGAGCCAGCGTTTGGCGATGTCGAGCAGTTGCGGGAATAGCCAGGGCTTGTCGTTGCCGTCGTCATCGCGGAAGTATTTTTCCAGCGTGAGCTTGGCCAGCAGGAAGGCGACTTCGTTGGGTCGGCGGCGCTTGAGATCGTCGAGCGTGTGAATGCTGGATTCGCCGACGATGGGGTCGAGCTGTACCTTGGTCGGGATGTCGGCGGTCGAGAGTGCCAGCCTGGATTCGTCGGTGAAGGTCGCGGTGAGCCGTTCGCCGGCCACGTCGTAGCGGTAGC
>CAZUPX010001306.1:0-13993 GCA_964622155.1 uncultured Planctomycetaceae bacterium
CTTCGCCTGGATGGATTCGACGTCGCCGCGGGCGCGGCCCAGATACGTCGCCGCGTTGGTCGCCGATGGGATCGGCGCTCGGCCCAGGTCGGCAAGAGTGGCCGGCTCGCCAGCCGCTTGCAGCGTCGCGATCTTGCGTTCCAATCGAGCGCTAGCCCAGACAATCCGGATAACGGCCGCGAGCAAGACGACGCCGAGAATCACGGCGCCGGCCAGCGCGATCCACTCCAATATACGCAGTAACCGTCTCATCATGTCTCACTCTTGTCGCTCGTCAATTCAACGAGAAGTCGTCGTCCCGACGGCTGTTTTAAGTTTCGAAGGCGCGCGGTGCATCATACCCGCGGAACGGTCTATTCTATGGTCCGACTTCGTCCAACATCATAAGAATTCCGCGCCAGCGGCTGCCTCGCGCTCGGCCGTCGCATTTCAACGTGAAAGATGGCCTATTGTTTGATAGACTTTGCTACCTGTTCGAGCAATTGAGGTTTCCGCCGTGGAACCAATCGCACCCTTGTCGACCGATCCGCCAGCCCTCGCGCTGCTCGAAGTCGCCAATCTGACGCCTGCCTTGCTGGTGGTCGATCGGTGTGCCAAGACTGCCGGAGTGCGGATTGTCGGCATCGAAAGTACCGATGGCGCCGCCCAGTGCATCAAGCTGGCCGGTTCGCCGGGCGATGTGCGCGCTGCGGCCGAGGCCGGCGCCGCACTGGCTCGGCAGATGGGTAGCACCGCCGAACTGGTCGTCATGGCCGCGCCGACCGACAGCGTGCGACAACTGGCGGCAGAGCCGCCGGCCTTCAATCCGCTCCTGGAAATCTACGATTCGAGAGTTTCTCGACAAGTCCAAAAAGATCAAGAGGACGATTTCGACATGAATGCGAAAAGCAACAACTCGGATGCCATTGGCTTGCTGGAAACGCAAGGTCTCGTCGCGGCGCTGCACGCCACCGACGAAATGCTAAAAGGGGCGGCTGTGACGCTGGTGGGCAAGGAAAAGATCGGTGCCGCCTACGTCACGATCATCGTCCGCGGCGACGTGGCGGCCGTGCAGTCGGCCATCGCCAGTGGCAAACAAACCGTCGAGCGACTTGGCGGAAAGCTGGTCATGGCCGACGTGATCGCCCGCCCGCATCCCGAGCTGGCGGCGCTACTGCCAAAGTAATTGGCTGAGCGATGCTGATTTACAAAGACGGAGCACTTACCACCAAGACACAAAGGACACGAAGGAAAAAGGATTCGCAGGAAGAGGCGCGCGACAGGGAGCCAATGATGCTTGTCGATGACCTCTTTCTTCCTTGGTGCTCTTTGCGCCTTGGTGGTTATCCTCGCTGTCAAAACGAACATGCCGTCCGACAGAGTCGAGCGGCATGCGTTGTTCACACGGAGGAACTTGGATTCACTCGCGGCAAAAGCGCGAGTCGTCGCGACTACCAACGGCGCCACGCGCGACGCGGCACGAAGTAGTACGGCGCCGGAGCGTAGTAAGCGGTCGTGACAGCCGGAGCGTAGTAGGCCGTCGCCGGAGCATAGTACGCAGTCGTCGGAGCATAGTACGACGTGACCGGGGCGTAGTACGCAGTGGTCGGCGCGTAATAGGCCGTCGTAACCGCGGGTGCGTAATACGTTGTCGTCGGCGTGTAGTAGGCAGTGGTCGGCGCGTAGTAGGCAGTTGTCGGTGCGTAGTACGTTGACGTCGGTGCGTAGTACGCGGTTGCCGGCGCGTAGTACGTCGTCGTCGGTGCGTAGTAAGTTGTGACCCCAGCGCTGGGCGCGTAATAGGTCACGGTCGGAGCAACGGGGTCGCCAACAACGTAATACTGTGCGTGTAAGGGGCTGACCAGCGCAACCAGCGCGAGCGCCGACGCGGCGATGAGCATTCTCATGGGGGATTCTCCTGTTTGCCGGGTTTTTTGTCGCTATTCAAATGTAGTGACAATTTTCACCCGTTTCAACGGCCTGGCGCGCTTGACATTGAACAAAATATCACAATGCCGCTGGCGGCCAGCTCCGCACGTGCCCTTCCGCCCATCGAACCCGGAGCAATTCATGCGCCAGGGGGGGGCGCCGCGGGCGGGATCAGATCAGGGCCTGACGGGCAGCGAAATCGTGAAGCGGGCACCCTGACCCGGCGTGCTGTCGACCTCGATTCGACCGCCGTGCTGCGTTACGATGCGCCAACACTTCGAGAGCCCGAGTCCCAGGCCACGCCCGGCCTCGCGGCCGCTATAGAATGGGTCGAATAGATGCCGCCGCGCCGACTGCGGAATGCCGGGTCCATCGTCGGCGACGGTAATCTGCACAGTCTCGCGGGCGGCGCGAGAGTTTTCGGGCCCACCGCTGTGCCGACGGAGCGTCAACTCAACATGGCCGCCCGTCGACAGGGCCTCCAGAGCGTTGACGCACAGCGACCGGACGGCGACCGCCAACTGCGTCTTGTCTGCCACCACCGTCAGTGGTTCCGCCGGCGCATGAAGCACGAGGCGCGTCTGTTGCCCCTCGGCCCAAGGTGCCAGTTCTTCGATCAGACCGGCCACCAAAACCACCAGGTCGACCCGGTCCAGCTTGGGCTGTGGTGGCCGCGCAAAGAGCATCATATCGGCGATCATCTCGTGCGCCCGGAAGGCCTGTGAGTTGATGGCCGCCAGCTTGCGCCGCCGCTCCGGATCGCGCTCGTCGGCCAATAACGTCTGGGCCCGAGCGGAGATATTCGCCAGCGGATTGTTAATCTCGTGGCTGGCACCATAGGCCAGCTCTTTGAGCGAGTCGAGCTTTTCGGCCTCGAGCGTGCGTTGGAAATCGCCCTCAAGCTGCTCGAGCCTTGCCAGCTTCGACGACAGCAGTTGCAACAGTTCGCCGCCGGCCGACCGACGACACCAGTTGTCGCGGGCCTCAATCATTCGCGCCTGGTGGGCCGCTCGGTCGAAGGCAAATGGGCAATTGTCACCCGAGTCTGCCCCCATGCCCCGTGCGGTCCTCACGCACTCGGCCGGCGATGTTGGGCTGCCGGAGGCCGGCGCTTCGAGCGCCACGAGTGCGCCGGTAAGCCAATCGGGCAGGGCGCGGGCCGGCACGAATGTCGCGGCATCGCAGGTAGCCGCCGAAAGCCATTGAGGCGCGGCCGATGCCAGGCCTAGCAGCCTGGCACGCTCGGCGTCCACGCCCACGTGCTCAGCCCAGCGCGTCGCCAGAGTGGAGACGTTGATGGCCGCGACACATCGATCGGCCCAGTTGTCGACATCGGCATCGGTGGCGACGCAACTGGGTTCATTCGACGGAGTCTCGGCAACCCATGCCGTTGCCGGCAGGGCGGCCAGCCAGCCGGCCAGTTGCCCGATCGTTCGTAGATCGTCATGACCGTCGGCCGCGGCACGGCAAAGCGTCCATACGACAAGCACAGGGTCATCGGCCAATGCCGCGGCCACATAGCGAGCACGCAACGCGAGATCTTCGCCGAGCAGTGCGAACAGGAGCCTTTGGGCGGTGGCGTCCGAAAGGGGCAGTCGCACCGCGCCGCCGCGCGTCGCCAGCTTGGGTAGCAAGCGCATGAGCGCAGCATCACCTCCCTGAAAATGCCACCGTGGGGCCATAGCCCCATTTGGGTGTTAGCCCTTCGGTGATCCTTACCGCGTGCTGACAACCTCGATGTCCAGCAGGCCGCACATCCGTTCGATCAGCGTTTCGACTTCAAACGGCTTGGAAATGAAATCGTTGGCGCCGGCGCCCTTGAGGTCTTCGATCTTGTCCTCTTCCACCATGCCGGAGATGCAGATAATCCGCACGTCGTCCATCGACTTGTCGGTGCGCACGCGCTGGCAAACTTCCTTGCCGTTGATGTCCGGCAGCATGACGTCGAGCACGATCAGGTCGGGATGGTATTCCTTGACCATCATGCCGGCGTCGAAGCCGTTGTTGACGCTGCGAACTTCGAATCGGCCGTCCTTGTCCAGCACGTCCACGATCAGGTCAACCAATTCCTGATCGTCGTCGACAATCAGGACTTTGCGCTTGCCGCTCTCCAGAGCGTCGGTCGGAATGCCGTTGTCGCGCATGAACGTATACAACTGCTCGCGCGGTATGCGGCGGAACCGGCTGCCGGGCACACGGAATCCTTTGAGCTGGCCCGAATCAAAACATCGAATAATCGTCTGCTGGCTTACCTTGCAAATCTTCGCCGCTTCGCCCGTGGTGAACACAGTTTTCATGGTTGCTAACCACCCCTCTCCCTAGCCGATGGTAAGGGCTAGTCTAAGCGGGACTCCCGAACTGGCTCTCGACCCAAGAAACCTCCGGAAGCTCCTAGTCCTCCATGTCACGCTAGACGGAACCTAGCCTTTAGCTTGCTGCGTCCCTAAATGTTTGACCAAATTGGTTACTGTTAAGTCGGCAGTGCGTACATATGGTTCCTTCCAAGATTACCGAATTTGCCGTTGAGGCCCATTATAGCCCCCTTCTATGTCGAGTCAAGATTGATCCGATCGCCGTAAATCGCTTATTTCACGCCGCTTACGAAAGTATAGGCGGAAAGCTCCAAAATTCGTCTGACCTGAGTTTTGTAAGTCTCCCAGAACGCGTGACAAGGCACAATGTCCAGGGTTGCCAGCGCTATTACAGCGTGCTGCGACCGGGCTTCGCACGTTGAAATTTCGACTTTGGCCGCGAAAAAGCCGGTGTCAGTGACCGCCCAGATGGATGACCAACAGTGCCACGTCGGCCGGCGTAATGCCGCTGATGCGGCTGGCTTGCGCCAGGCTGGCCGGGCGAACACGGGCCAGCTTCTCGCGAGCCTCGGCACGAAGGTGCACGATTTTCGAAAAGTCAAACGAATCGGGAATCCGTTTTTCAGACAGTCGCCGATGCCGGGCAATATCCACTTCCTGTCGCGCCACGTAGCCGGCGTACTTCACGTCATGCACAACCTGTTGAGCGACCTCGCAAGGGAATCGAGCTAGCGAGGGCTCATGCAAAGTGATGTCGTCCCATGTCGTTTCCGGGCGACGTAGCCGTTTTACCAGCGGTGCGTCGTCGCCGCGGTGCGCCCCGAGAGTTTCGAGAGCCTGCGCAATCTCCGCCTCCTTCCGCACCACGCGTTCCCAACGCTGGCGCTCGACCGCCCCGATCTGCCACGCCAACGCCGTCAATCGACGATCGGCATTGTCGGCTCGCAGCAGGAGGCGGTATTCGGCCCGGCTGGTAAACATGCGATACGGTTCGTCGACGCCGCGCGTCACCAGGTCATCGATCAACACGCCGATATATGCCTGGTCGCGCTCCAGCACAAACGGCCCGGCTCCGCGCAGCGCCTGCGTTGCATTGACGCCCGCCATCAGGCCCTGAGCCGCGGCCTCCTCGTAGCCGGTCGTGCCGTTGATCTGTCCGGCAAAATAGAGGCCCTGGATAAGCTTGGTCTCAAGCGTGTTGCGCAACTGCACAGGCGGAGCGTAGTCATATTCGACGGCGTAGCCGTAGCGCATGATCTCGGCACGCTCGAGCCCAGGAATGAGGCGCATGATCGCGTCCTGCACGTCGCGCGGCAGGCTCGTCGAGATCCCGTTGACATACACCTCGCTGGTGCGGCGTCCCTCGGGCTCAAGGAACAGTTGATGCCGGTCCTTGTCGGCAAACCGTACAACCTTGTCCTCGATCGACGGGCAATAGCGCGGACCGCTGGAAGTGATCTGGCCGCTGTACATCGGCGCACGATCCAGATTCGCGCGAATCAGTTCGTGAACCGCCTCGTTGGTATAGGTGATCCAGCAGGGCATCTGCTGGCAGCGGATCTCGTCGGTCATGAACGAGAAGGGCTGCGGATCGTCATCGCCCGGTTGCAGCTCGGTCTTGTCGTAGTCGATCGTGCGGCCGTTGAGCCGCGGCGGCGTGCCGGTCTTGAACCGCGCCAACTCGAACCCCAGCCGCACCAACGAGGCGCTGAGGCCGGAGGTCGTTCCTTCGCCGGCACGACCGCCCGGCGTCTTGGCTTCGCCAGTGTGCATCAGGGCTTGCAGAAATGTGCCGGTGGTCAGAATAACGGACCGCGCGCGATAAATGGCGTCGCCGCGCACACGCACTCCCATGATCCGCGTACGACCGTCCACCGTCTCGGTCAGCAGGTCTTCGACGACTTCCTGGCGCAGCGTTAGATTCGCCTGCTCTTCGACGACGCGCTTGATCTCGGCCTGGTATGCCTTCTTGTCGGCCTGTGCCCGCGGGCTGTGCATGGCCGGGCCTTTGCGGCGATTGAGCATCCGAAACTGGATGCCGGTGGCGTCGATGGCCTGCCCCATCGCGCCCCCCAAGGCATCGATTTCGCGCACGATCTGCCCCTTGGCCACGCCGCCGATGGCCGGATTGCAGCTCATCTGGCCGACCGTGTCGCAGTTGATCGTCAGCAGCGCCGTCCGCGCCCCCATCCGCGCCGCCGCCAGCGCTGCCTCGGTGCCGGCATGTCCAGCCCCGATGACCACCACATCAAATTCGTACTGCGAGGTTGGCATGAACGTCATGATATCCCGCGCGACCGATCAGGGGGAGACGCCGAAGGACTTGGCCACAGAGCCCACGGAGACGGAAAAGCGGACGAGAGCAAGAACGATTGCTTGGTCCAACCCGCATCGCCTTGTTTCTTTACGCGCTGGATGCCATGAGGCACGCCCCTCGGAGGTGTGGTACATTTGGCCGCAGGATGGGTGCGACCTGATGGGCAGCTAGAAGAAGTTGGCGTCTCGTAATCTTTTCCGATGGTTGGCAATTGCCATGGTCGTGAATGTCGGCTCACAAATTAAAGAGTGGCAGGCCAAGCTGCTCGACCTGACGAAGGGAAACCGCCTCATCAATTGCAAGTTGGGGACCAGAGGAGCGCTCGAGCTTTTGCATCCTGGACCTGAAGAGGTGTGGAACCAATTGATGGAGTCCAATGCGGCGCTGACGTTCGCCTGGAAACACAATCTCGTTGACGATGAATCACCAGCTCAGTCCAAGACCACTGATAGCACGCCTGAGGTCGCGGAAGTCGCCCAATCTTCCGAGAAGCCAAAAGAGCCGGACAACAACATATCTCTTGACGCATGTCTGGCGTCGCCGCGACTTCGAAGAAATCATCTTCTTACGTCGCTAAGCGACGACGCTCTCTCCAGTCGTCTCAAAAGACTGGCCCTCAACGCACGCACGTCGCTCGACGAACAGGGAGTCAACATCCTGTTCATCGGATTCGGCTTTCTCGAATGGTATGCAGCCGATCACAGTGCCGACGTGTTGCTCTCCCCACTGCTTTTGCTCGCTGTGGAATTGAAACGGACGGGACCCAATAGTCCGTGGCAATTGTCGGTCTACGAGGATGACCTAATCCCCAATCAGTGCCTTCACAAAAAGCTCAAGGAGGATTTCGGCCTCGACCTGCCGCAGCTTGCAGAAAATGGATCGGATCAGGGACCGGATCCGCTTAAATACATTGAAAATGTGAGGCAGTTTCTAAAAACACAGCCGGATGCAAAGCGCTGGCAGGTATCCACGAAGCTTGCGCTCGGAACATTCAGCTTTCAAAAGGTCGCCATGTGGGAAGATCTTGTAAAAAACGCCAGTGTAATCGAACAGCATGGCTTGTGCCGGGCGATTGCCGGTGACCGCTCCTCAATTCCGCAAGGAGCAATCGACCTCCCATCACAGGCCGAGTTCGACGAGCGGATTCACCCCAAGGACGTACATTCCATTCTCGATAGCGACAGCAGTCAGTTCGAGGCGATTCTTGCTGCTCGACACGGTGTAACACTGGTGCTCGATGGCCCACCCGGCACGGGAAAAAGTCAGACGATTGCGAACGTGATCGCAGAGTGTCTTGCTGACGGCAAAACCGTTCTTTTCGTGAGTGAAAAGGCTGCCGCTCTTGAAGTGGTCAAGGGGCGGCTGGATAAGCAACGTCTGGGAGACTTTTGCCTGGAGTGTCACAGTCACAAAGCGAACAAGAAGGAAATCGTGACCGAATTGAGACGGTCATTGGAGCTGCTTGCGGAGAATTATCAGGATCAGACCGATGAGCTGGACCAACTGTATGAATGGCGATCCAGGTTGAACAGCTATGTCCGGGCCCTTCATCAGCCGCAGGGTCATCATGGCCTAACACCCTTCCAGGTTCACGGCCGGCTCGCTGCTTGTGCGAGGTCGGGCATCTCGCGATGCAAGATCCGCGACCCGCTGAAATTCACCAAGATGAATCTGGACGAGATTCGCGGACATCTGAATGACATAGGCAAATTTAGCGACTTGATCACAAATGATAATCACGCCTGGAAGGGTGCTAAGGTAAGCGAATTCTCGTTTTCTTTGCAGGATGAGATTGAAGAAGGCTTCTCGTCCCTCGCAAAGGTCATTGACGATACTCTCGGCCGACTTTCGATCCTCCAGGAACAGGGCTTGATCGATTCCAATCCCACTTGGCGCGCACTCGTGAGTGCGGTCGCTGACGCCGCCGACGTGGCCGGATTTCCGACGTTTCCAAAGGGGTGGTTTTCCGAAGACCCACGCGCTCTTTGTCGCTCATATTCTGATCTTAACATTGCAGAGCAACAGCTTCGTCGAACAGAAAGTTTGATTACCGAGTTTGACAAAACACTTATCGCGCCCCATCTGGAGGTGCTTGCGCAAATCGGCAAGGCTTCAGACAACCCTTGGTTGGTGCGGATACGCGGAGATCGCGCAAAGACGACGCGAGGCGTAGTCGGCAACGTCGAGGTCGCGAAGGGCGGAATTTCAAAGCTTCATTACGACATCCTCTCGCTGAACGCGGATGTTGAGCAGCTCTGCCGGGCCCTAACCGTCACCCTCTCCCCGGCAATGAGCATAAGTGTTCTCCACAGGCTAGTACGTCTTGGATTGATCGTTGGCGAAACGGGGCCGATGAAGGCGGCATGGTTCGATCAGGAAGTGCAGACTGGCCTGCTTCAAGCTGAGGCTGTTTGTCAACGCGAGCGCTCGGCCTGCGAGAGTATTTTGGCGGGCAAGGCAGATCTGTGGTCATCGGCGGCTATCCAGGCTCAAGGAAAGGACGTCTGCACTCAAGCCTTAGAGTTTGATCCTCTCTTCAAACGAGTTTGGGGATTGGTTGACGGTAGCTGGTCTAGGTTTCGAGACCGTGCCGATGCACTGTATTTGTCACGTCGTCCTTCTGATGCTCGCTCGTTCCTCCGGGATATGGACACGCTGCGGGAGTATCACCGGCGAGCAGGCTTGATTGCTGAACAAGAGGCCAAGTGGTCGGCATTCTTGGCCCACGACATCGACGGACGTGTCGATTGGACTGCTTTGCACTCGGGGATCGACGCTATTCAACGTCTTCAATCGGTGATCAAGAGGCCAGATCGCCTGAAGGAGGCCCTCTCCACTGACCGCGGCCTCGATCGCGAGGCTGTCAAGATTGCTGCCTTGGCCCTTAAGAGTCGGCTTGCCGCAGTCGACGCACAGGTCCAATCGCTTGGTCAAGCTTATTCGCTTGACAAGTGCGGCGACGCCAACGGTGCCTATCACGAAATGTCTCGTGATGCGTTCGCAAAATGGCTCTTGCATGCGGAACAAGAGCTCACCAACTTTCTTGTCAACGTTTCCACAGTTGTCGATTGCCTTAGACCGGATTGCGTTCTTCTTCTCGCAGACATACCAGCCGTTGCCGCTCGACTTGTGCAACTCAGGGACCAGCAGGCGCGTACCAGGACGCTACGAAATAGCCTCAAGAGCTTTCGAACACTATCGGCCGAGAACGGTGGAGAAAATGATGACGAGTATCTTCGCCCCGAAGAACTCGACGCAATTGGTCATCTTGAGCGGTTTCTAAAACAATACAGCCATACACGATCCGGCACGCTGGTCAGCATTGTTACTTCACCTGCGCTTCACGAGCGCCTTCGGCAAGTCGTCACAGAGCTCCAAACGGTCGTTGAATCGCAGATGCCGCCGCTGTGGGATATGGTGGCCAGTGTTTTTCCGACGACTGAAACCGTCTCGACTGGAATTGTGATTGACGCTACGCCTCTTTCGGAGTGTGCACAGTGGCTGCGAACAATGGTCAAGAGTATTTCGAATCTTCAGAAATGGATCGATTTCACGCGGGTTACAGAGCGGCTCAAGTCGTTCGGCCTGGAGTCATTGATCGATGAACTGAAAGTGGGTCGACTTGAATTCGAGAGCGTCCGTCCTGCGTTCGAGGCGCGCTTTTACCGCTGCTGGCTCGATGAGGTCTATCAACGTGACCCAATCCTGCGAAACTTTAGTGTGGACGGACACGAAGGCCTGCTAAAATCGTTTCGGGAATTGGACCGTGACTTCGTGCGGAATACATACAAGCGGCTTCGCACGCGTCTGCTCAGCAACCCAGATCGACCGCACATCGGCTTGATCAATGCGCCGTCATCGTCTGAGCTTGGAATTCTCTTGCGGGAGTCAACGCGCAAACGACGGCTGATGCCACTGCGTCAGCTTTTCTTAAGAATTCCTTCTGTGCTCCAGCGGTTGAAGCCGTGCATGATGATGAGCCCGTTGGCAGTCAGCACATTCCTAGACTCAGCCGATCTTCAGTTCGATCTGGTTGTGTTCGATGAAGCGTCCCAGGTACGTCCGTTTGATGCAATCGGGGCTATCTATCGAGGCAAACAATTGATCGTTGCCGGCGACCCCCAGCAACTTCCGCCGACAAACTTCTTTGACCGAGTTGATGCAGGAGATGAAATCAACGACAGCGAGGACACCGAAGAACAAAATGACAACACTAAGGATCAAGAGAGCATTCTGAACGTGTGCTCGTCGCTTGGAATGCCGCGGAAGAGGCTCCGTTGGCACTACCGCAGTCGGCGAGAATCACTGATTGCTTTTTCGAATCAATTTTTCTACGGCAATGAACTTGTCACCTTTCCAAGCGTGCTTGATGTGGACGGGTGCTCAGCCGTGCGTTTGCACCACGTTCCGGACGGGCGCTGGAAGTCAGGCGGTACAGGCGGCTACAACCCGATTGAAGCTCGTCAGACGGCCGAACTCATCGTCCGCCATTTTGAGACGCATCCCGACCGCACGCTAGGTGTTGTTACGTTTAATCAGCGGCAACAACTCGCCGTCGATGACGAACTGGAGAAGATTCGCAAGTGTCGCCCCGAGTTGGAAAAGTTCTTTTCTGATTCGGCGTCAGAAAAGTTTTTTGTTAAGAACCTGGAAAACGTTCAAGGGGACGAACGTGATCACATCATCTTGAGTGTTGGATATGGTTACGACGATGCTGGCAAGTTCGCCATGCGGTTCGGTCCTCTTAACCAACAAGAAGGAGAGCGACGCCTGAATGTGGCGATCACACGTGCAAGGCACGGCGTCATACTGGTCAGCTCGGTGCGTGCGGATGACATCGATCTAGGACGGACAAAATCAAGAGGTGCAAAGCTGCTAAAAGACTATTTGGACTTTGCACAACACGGACTCCAAGCGATTCCGGCCCAGGCCGTGCAGGTGGGTGACGGGGAGAATGAGTCTCCCTTCGAGGCGGAGGTTCAACGAGCACTCGAAAGCCACGGATTGGAAGTGAAAGCGCAGATCGGTTGCAGCGGCTTCAGGATCGATTTGGCGTTGGTCCACCCCGAACGGCCCGGACGATTCGTGTTAGGCATCGAGTGCGATGGGGCAACCTACCACAGCTCCAAGACCGCCAGAGATCGCGATCGACTAAGGCAGCAAGTGCTCGAGGGCCTAAATTGGACGATTTGTCGAGTATGGTCGACAGATTGGGTTCGAGACCCCGATCGACAGATCAAACGGATCGTTGCTGCGTATGAAGAACAACTTGGCCGGGTCGATGATGAGGAACCAGCTCCTGAATCGGACTCGCTCCCGTCTCGCGATGACACCGAACAGGAGCGACCGGTTCTGCGAATTCGCTCTGCTGACATTGAGTCGGGTTACGACACGTATTCCGATATCGACGAAGTACCGAGCGAAGCCTTGCAGGAAGTGATCTCTGAGCTCCTACAGCGATTCGGCCAGACAAACCGCGATGAGCTTATCACGGCTGTCGCTCGCAGACTAGGGTTTCGACGAACTGGGGCGAGAATTCAAGACCGAATTGAATCTGCCATCGAGAAAATGACGCGCCGAGGAGAATTGACTAAGGGCGATGATAATACTCTGTCGGCGGGGTAAGGGCCACGTCCTCGCGGAAGGACTTTAGCCACAGACGCTCACGGAGACGAAGAATTGATGAAGAACGACCGCACACCCTCGCGCGTGCGTTCGCGTGTCGATTTGTTCCCGAATACTTTCTTTGCCTTGTTCCTTCTCAGGGTCCTCTGCGTGCTCGGTGGCAAGTTATCCGCGGAACCAGCACGCGATCTCGCGGCCTTCACGACCTACCAGCGCCGCGCTTGGCGGTTCGGCCGTAGGGGCCGCCGTCAGCCTGGCCGTCGATCGCGCCGTAAAAGCCAAACAGTTGGTTCGTGCCCGCTGCGGTCGCTGCCGCGGTCTTCGTCTTGCCCTTGGTGCTCGCGCGCATCAGGTCGACGAACCGTTGGGCGGCGGGCGAGAGAAACTTGCCCTTGCGAATCACCAGGCCATAGGTCCGTTTCGGGAAATATCGCGACAGCGGAAACGAGACCAGCGGCTCGTCGCCGGCCAGGCAGATGCTGGTCACGATCGACACGCCCATCCCCAGCGACACATATTTCTTGATCACTTCCCAGCCGCCGGCCTCCATCTTGACCTGGTACTTCAAGTCGCGCTGGCCGAAGGCGTAGTCGACCACTCGCCAGGTGGTCAGGTGGCTGGGGGGCAGAATCAACGGATACGCGGCCACGTCTTCCAGCGTCACACGCTTGCGCTTGGCCAGCGGATGGTCGAGCCCCACAATCAGCATCGGGTCGTAGGTGAACATCGGCTGATACTCGATGTCCTCGCGCATTTCGAGCATCGAGCCGACGGCGAAGTCGGCCTCGTCGGCGCGGACCATGGCCAATCCGTCACGGCCGGTCACGTTGTGCAGCTTCAGCTCAACTCCAGGATAGAGATCGGCGTACTGCTTGACGAAACCAGGCAGCAAGTACAAGGTCGTCGACTCGCCGGCGGCGATATCCAGCCGCCCGGTTTCGACACCGCCGCGTCGCATGGCGAACGTGTCGCCCAGCGCATCGATTTGCTCGACCAGCGGCAGGGCCAGGTCGTAGAGGGTCTTGCCGTCGGGCGTCAGGCTGATCTTCGGTCCCCGCCGCTCGAACAGCGTCGTCTTCAACTCCCGTTCCAGAGCCTGCACTTGCAGCGAAACGCTGGGCTGACTCAAAAACAGCCGCTCGGCCGCCTTCGAGATACTGCCGGCTTGCGCCGCGTAGCAGAAGCCCCGCAACTGCTGCAGGCGGTTTTGTTTGTAATATTGCGGATTCGAACTGCTGCCCATGACTTTCCCCTCGACCAGGCCCAACGCCGACCGATCCGAACGACCCCCGGCGTGATGTTCAAACGTGTATCACGTGTATAGCGCCTATCAATAGTAATCATTTCATTGATGTACACAATACTGTTCATTGAAAAGATTGTTGTGTTCAATTGTACGCCGGGCGACTAACCTGCCTGAAGTAAGCCAACGCGATGGGCCTTGCAGGCCGCCGCACCCAGGCACGCGAAGGTCAACAGACGGGGCGTTTCTTCTCTATAAGGTCATTCTCATGTACGCGACCCAGGTGGCCGGACGCTCGTCCGGCGTGAAAGTCCTTGCCGCCGTCCCGTCCGAGGCGGCTCACATTCTGACGCCGGACGCCTTGCGGTTTGTGGCCGAGTTGGAGCTGCGCAGCCGTGCCCGCCGCCGCGACCTGCTGGTGGCCCGCAAGCTGCGTCAGACGCGGCTCGACGCGGGCGAGCGGCCCGACTTTTTGCCCGAGACCGAAGAGATTCGCAGTGCCGACTGGCAAATCGCTCCGGTGCCCGACGACTTGCAAGACCGCCGCGTTGAGATCACCGGCCCGGTTGACCGCAAGATGGTCATCAA
>CAZUPX010001307.1:0-1969 GCA_964622155.1 uncultured Planctomycetaceae bacterium
CGGCCCGCTGGCGCATGGCGTGGTCGGCGACTACCTACTCGCCAACGGGACGGCGCGCTTCGTCATCCAGGATGCCGCGCAACGTGACCTGTGGAGCGTCGGCGCCTTCGGCGGGAACATCATTGACGCCGAGCTCGTCGGACATCCTGGTCTCGACAACTTTCTGGAGATTCAGCCCGCCGTCAACATCGAGACGGTCATCAACGCCCAGACCGTGGAGATCGTCAACGACGGCGAAGACGGGACGCCAGCCATCATTCGCACCTGCGGGCCAGACGATGTTCTCGACTTCGTCAATCCATCGACCATCCTCGAGGGCAACGGCCTCCCCTTCCCGGCATCGGCAGACGACGTCGACTACGATGTCGACGGATGCACCGAGTATAGTCTGGCTCCGGAGAAGGCATACATCCGCATGACGACGACGCTCTTCAACAATGAAAGCGTCGACCGCGGCTTCTTCGTCGGTGACTTCATCAATGCGTCGGGTGAGCTCGAGCACTGGACGTCCTCGGGCGGTGGGATTGGAGAGTTGCTCACCAACTCGCTGGGGGTCATGAGCTACATCGGCTATGGCGAAGCCACCGGCGTGGACTACTCACACGTCACCATCCCCATCCCCGAGTCCCCAGTACCACGGTCGACCTTCTTCTCGACGGCCGGTGTGGCCTACGTGATGCACAGCAACTCGATCATCGGCGTCATCGCCGGCGGACTGCCGACATTCAACGTGCCCGCTGGCGGCAGCAACTCGTACACGCGCTTCTTTGGGGTCGGAGACGGCAGCGGCGGCAACGCCGTGGATGTGGAAAACGAGGTGAAGGGCAAGCGCACCGGTACGCTCCGCGGCTGCGTCACGACGGGCGGGATGCCCGCACCACAGGCACGGGTTGCGGTCACCTTCCGCGGCCTCGCCTCGCATTTCGTCACGGGCGCGAACGGCTGTTACCAGGGTAGCCTTCCCGTCGGCGCGTATCGCGTCGCGGCGGCGAAACGCGGCTTCCCCTACGAAGGCGGCGGGACGGATCCGATGATGCACCCGATTACGATCGCCGAAGGTGCCGTCACGACTCAGGACATTGCCCTGCCGGCGAGCGGCCGGCTGCACGTGCGCGTCACCGACGAGCACGGCGCTGCCATGCCCGCCCGGGTCAGCGTCGTCGGCTTCGATCCGAGTCCCGAAGCGACGCTGATTGTCTCCGGTTTCCTCGGCAAGGACGTGACCGGCCTGTTCAACGAGCTGACGAGCGATCCCGTGCCTTTCGGTTTTACGTGGATGCAATACATCGGCGCCGAAGGCGTCGACGAATTCGATCTCGAGCCTGGGACCTATCAAGTCTTCGTGTCACGCGGCGTCGAATACTCGGCATACAGTACGCCCGTGATCGTGCGCACCGGAGAAACGGCAGTCGTGGACGCGCGCCTCGCCCACGTCATCGATACCACCGGGTTCATCTCATCCGACTTCCACGTGCATGGCATCAACAGCGCCGACTCACGCGTCAGCCACACCGACCGCGCCATGCAGTTCGCCGGCGAGGGCGTCGACAACGTCATCATGACCGACCATCACTCGCACACCGATCTGAACCCGCGGATCGCAGCGCTGGGCCTGACGGCGTTCGTACATGCCACCATCGGCGAGGAGATCACCACCTGGGACTACGGACATTTCAATGCCTACCCGTTGCGCGTCGATCCGACGCGTCCGTCAGGCGGCTCGACCGACTGGGCGGGCGCCGCACCCGCGGGACGCGATTTTCCATCGTACGGGTCCTACAGCCTGACGCCGGCCGCGGTCGCGGCGCTGGCCACCACCGGCAGCACCAGCACGCCCGACGCGACGATCCAGATCAATCACATCGACAGCTTCTTCCAACCCTTGGTGATCGACACCTCGCTGGTGCCGCCACAGTCGTTCATCTCGACGCGCGACAAGGTGCGTTTCCGCCTCGATCCGGACAACGGC
>CAZUPX010001308.1:0-3341 GCA_964622155.1 uncultured Planctomycetaceae bacterium
CCACGACGTGGATCGTTGGATCGTGAGCTATTACTCAGGGCGCTTCATGTCGGACGAGTGGCTCTTGGGTCTGTCGAACGCTCAGCATCAGCGGCGGCGCGGAGCGCCGTCCGCTGCATGCTGTTGTTAGACAGCCCCTTCATTGAAAACGACGTCTCTTGAAGGCCTTAACATCTTCGGCAGATAGTGCGAACCATTCGCCCCCCTGACGTTTCTCAGCAAAGCGGTTGTGCCAGTATTGTTCTATACCTTCGGCATCATCAGTTTCAATCACATGCACGGTGTCAGGTTTCCGTGGCAGCTGTATCGCCAGTTCTCGAAGGCGGCGACCGACTGCGTTGGTTCTGCCCAGCTTGTAGTTCTTGCCAGAACGGAGCAAGTAGACAAAGCCGCTAATCTGCTTTGATGTCAGTCGAATATCGACGCTGTCAGAAAGGCCTCGCGTTAGCAGTTCTGCAACAGTTGCATAGCGCGTGTCGGCCTCACAGTATTCCGCAATCTTTTCGAGCATCGCGTCCCTGCTTCCCCAGCGCCGATATGTGCTCTTGGCAGGAAACGAGGGATCTGACTTCCTCTTGACCATTAGATCGGCTTCAGTGGGAATGGCGTTCATCTCAAGTGCTAGCTCAGCGAACCGGTGTAGCAAGACATCGTCGGGTGTCTTGTCAGTTGCGTCGTTTGCCGCGAAGCCAGCTTCCGCCTGAAGTGCAGACCAAGAGCCCCAAAGCCCGCCCTGCCAGTAGTAGCGCGAGACGCCAGATTCCCGTGTGAAAACACGCTCACCAATAGCTCTGCCGCCGTGTTCTTTCACCAAACGACAATAAAGGTCGATGATCGATTTCTTAGTAGGCTTTTGCATGCACGATCATTTCCCTGGGCTGTCTAACGCCCAGCATCAGCTGCGGCGCGCAGCGCCGTCAGCTGCATGCTGTTGTTAGACGCCTGCCCTCGATGTCCGCGACCTGCAGGGCTGCTCACCGGATCGGCACCTTCCACTCGGTCAGCCTCTTCACGATCTGGTCCGTCTTGCCCCCGCTCTCGATATGCGCGACGTAGGCCTCATCGGCGAGCGCGGCGACAACTTCGTTACGCCGGAGGGCGGAATCCTTCGTGACGCGCCTCGGCTGCCTAGTGAACGGGGACAGAAACAGGACTCGGCCCGCATCGAAGGCTGCGCGGCAGTCCGCCGGGATGCGCATCGACTCGATGGCTCGGCCGGGGCAGATGATGATGGGCTGCTTGCCCCGCAACAGGATCCTCAGGCACTCCTTCTCGATTGGCGAGTGGAAGCCACTGATGACGGTCACACCCTCGTCCCGCATTCGACGCGCGGCGTCGTGAGCGCGAAGGATGGCCTCGCCGGGCGTCCGAGCAGAACAGAAGAGGGCGACCTTCCCAACTGCTAACAAATCTGTAGGGCCAATCAGATGCAACGTTGATGGCGTCAGGGCGCCCATCCTGTTGCTGAGGGTCCGCGGCCAGTGTGCAGCGCCGGGCTTGATGACGGCTGCCATGGGGATGGTCACTCGTCGTCGCCCTCAGTGTCGGCTCCCATGCGGTATTTGATGTCGTAATTGACAATGAAATCTAGTTGCTCTTCCGTCAACTTGAGGTACCGCGCCAGCGCCGCATCAATGCTATCGATGAGCGGCTTCGACCGCCTTGGGTAGAACTCGTCATACTCAACGACGCCCGTTTGCTGGTACGGGATTCTGCGTCGCACGCTATTCTTGCGCATGTCCTTCGCAAGCTCCGCGTTGCACTGGCGGAGCACCTCGCCTCCTCTAAGTGTCAGGTCCGCGAGATCTGCGGGAAATCCAAGGATAATCTCGCGACCACAGTGGTAGACATCTGAATATGTAACAAACCATTGATAGAACAGCGTGCTGTTTAGCATAGCTGCCAAAACACCCTTTTCCTCTTTGGAACCCACGCCGAAGACCTTGTAATCCTCCGAGCGCTTCACACCGTCCCGCTCACTCTTGAAGTACGGGACAAAGTCGAATGCCTTCACAAAGTGCGCTACGATGCGATGACCGTAGACCTCGTGTCGAGAGTCATCCTTGATGACTTGCGCCAAGCTTGACTTCTCGCCGCAAAGTCTCGCAACAATGCCGTGGTGGCGGGCCGAGGACAGCTTGGGCCACAGTCCACGCCTAACCAAGGCCGCGTCGAACGGATTGTAATGAACTAGTTGAAATAGTGCGTCGCGGCCCTCCGGCAGCCAGCGCTGAAAGTGCGTACTGAACTGCGCCGGTCTCAACACTCCCTTCTCCTGTAGTAGGATGGCAAGCCGGAACTTGACTCCAGTAAAGAGCACTGAAGGGTGGGCATCACCTGAGTAGTAGCTGCCGTGCGTTTGTAGTTTCTGCCGAACCCACACCTCGCGTAGTGCATTCATTCTCTCTGTCGCCACACAGCTGATCGGCACGATCATCCCGAAGCGTGCACGCAGGCTCATCAGTGCATACGATCGCTCGCAGATCGCCGTATAGACGTTGCCGCAGGTCAGGGTAGTGTAGCCGCTAAGCTGTGGCTTGTACGAACTCACCTTGCTCCACTCGACGTACGGGGGATTTCCCAGCACGACGTCGAAGCCCCCACGCTCCATGATCCCGTAGAACTGAACGAACCAGTGGAAAGGCTGGTGTGATTTGAGCCACTTGGCGGAGGCGTCCTTCTTCGACGGCTCGACGCCGTACTCACTCGCGAGGTGGCGGTTGAGTTCATCGTCGAGCGCCAGCAGGCGCTTGCGTAGCTCCTGCTTGTCCTCGGTGGGAACAGAACCGTCGCCCTCGATCTGCCGAGAGCGGAACGCGTCGAACGCCTGCTGAAGGTCGGCGGCCTTGACGGCGATCTTCTCGGCGGCATTATCGAAATCGAGCTTGCTGCCGATTGCCTGCTTCACAGCGTCGAGCGTTGCGTAGCCGACGAGCGTGTTGCCGGCGCGAATGTTGAAATCAATATCCGGAAGAGGCTCAATGCCGAGGTTCTCGCGAGCCGCGTCAGGCTCCACCTGCGCTGCGAGCTTGAGGAAGAGGCGTAGCTTACAGATCTCCACCGCCTCCTCCATGATGTCAACACCGAAGAGATTGTTGAGGATGATGCTCTTGAAAACGAAGTAGCGGCGGTTGGGGTGCGCGGCGACATTGGCCAGGACCTTGCGGAAGTCGGAGAACTTCTCGGGGCGGTGCTTTTCGCCGGAGCGGTCGAGGTCGGCGACGAACGCCTCCATGCGCTCAAGGCAAGCTTCGTAGAGCGGCTCCAGGATGTTGAGCGCTGCGAACAGGAACGCCCCCGAGCCACAGGTCGGGTCGAGGATGGTGACCTTCTCGATGGCG
>CAZUPX010001309.1:0-3050 GCA_964622155.1 uncultured Planctomycetaceae bacterium
CATCAGAACGATGTCTTTGGGAATCAGGTCCAAAATCTCGGGATACTTGAGAATGATGTCCCCGTACATGATCATCGTTTTGCCGCGGCTCTTGAGCAGATCGTTGATGCGGCGGTAGTGCGCCGCGTGTGCCGGTCCGCGCCCGGTGCGCTTGACTAGCTCCTCGCTCTTTCCAAAGCCCAGATCCCACGACTCGTCGAGCCCGGCGTGGAAGTACTTGGAGTCGAACGCGGCGGCCATTTCTTCAAAGCAGTTCTTCAAGAAGCCGAAGGCTTCGTCATTCACCGCAAACGAGTGGGCGCCGGGAAACTCGGCAAACGGCCGCACCTCGTCGAGCATCAATAGCGCGCCCTGGTTGCCCAGCATCTCGAACACCGGGAAGATCTCGACCCCCAGCGGCTGGGCGAACGCTTCCAGCTCGTCGACCTGTTCGCGGGTCAAGGCGCCGCGGCCTTCGCCGATCGTCGGGTAGCGCGCGAAGCGAAAGGTGTCCTCGAAATAGATGATCAATGTGTTCATTTTGAAATCGGCCAGGAAGCGGATCATGTCCTTGAAGTTCTCCATGGTGGAGACCTGGCCGTAGCTGATTTCGTCGTGGATGCCGCGCATCGTCATCTTCGGCCAGTCGCGCACGCGTACCGCCGGCAGCGGCGCGCCCCGACCGCGGTAGACCAGCATCTGGCGCAGGGTCGCGGTGCCGTAGAGCATGCCTCTCGCGCTTTCGGCGCCGATCACGACGCCGCCCGCGCCGATACCGAGCACGTAGCCCTCCTTCGCCATCGCCTCGGAGAGCTCCAGACCGTAGGCTTTCATCAACTCGGCGACGCGCGAATCGGTTTTTGGGTTTCCAATGGCGATCAGCTTGGTGGCCGTCACCGCGCCTGGGTCTTGGGTGATTTGGAGCATCAGACCCGATTGCTGGCGGAGGCGCTCCTGAAGATTACTGGCGGCGAACTTCGCCCCATCCGTTGGTTTGTCGGGCAGGAGGATCTTCGTTGCTTCGTCGATGCGCAGCGACTCGTCGGTCCACGTCACCTCTTGCGGGGTGGGAATGACGCCCAGATCTTCGGGCCGCGGCTCGCCGGCCCGAGCCGAGCTGCCGATGAGGAAAAGCAGCATTCCCAATGTTCCCGTCGCCAACCGATGAACATTCGCGCGCGTCATTCAACTCACCCGTGGGCTTTCTGAACTCGGGACTGGCAAACCAAGGGTCTCGGATGGATTTAACTCCTCGATCACCGCTTTCGATAATATCTCCCGACACACCTGAAAGCCATTAGGCCTAGTAGAACAATCGCATCGATACACGTTCGAGCGCCTCCGGCGCGAACAACAGATTTGCCAAAATTGTCCGTACGCGCGCTGCAAACTCCGCGTCAATCCAAACTCAACGGGCAACTTCACGCTGGCTTGGCCCGGGAGGCGGTATCTTGTGATATCATGCAGCGAACCCAGCGGGACGCGATTATGGCTGTCCGGAAAAGCGCAGGAATTGTGTACGTGTTTCAGTTGGAACCTGGGAGTCTCGGATCCATTTTGAGTCGCACGGCAATCGCCACGTTCCTGTTGGCCGTCGCCGCCGTTGCCGGATGCGGGAAAACGACGAATCGTTACGGGACTTGGGAAATCCACGGTCGAGTGGTCGATGATCAGGGAAACCCGGTCAAAGATTTCGTGGCAGCCACTTTGTGGTCGTGCAACGGTCCCACGTGGTACGACGACGGATTGTGGCGCAACGACAATGGGAATTTAATCAAGGCGAACGGAGCAGTCGATTGGGTTAGATTCTGGAAAGACGAAGGAGTGCTGGCAGCCTATCCCACTCGCTTAGCCAAGCATTTGTCAGGGAACGAATTCAAATTGACGAGGCAAGACGCACCACGTGCTGCGGTGTTTGCGGTCGATCAGGAGCAGCGCCGCGGTGGATGTGCCCGCGTGGATTACGACACGCGTCGAGAGCCTATCACTATTAAGCTCTTACCGTTGGTCCGAGTGACGGGCAAGATTTATTGCCCACAAGCGCAGCGAACACCTGATTGGACGATGGCCATTGTTCACCTACCGGCCGATTCCGAGAATTACTTGCAGTTGGCTCGTTGTGGCTCGCTCAAAGGAGAGTTTTCGTTCCTGCTGCCGCCGGGCAAGTACGATCTCCAAGTTTATAGTCAATCGCCGGATGCAGACATGCCCAAGCCGGCCGAACGCAAACTGCATGACGCGCCGGCAGATATGCCGGCCAATTTCAATGGCGTTCGCATTGAGGTGCCAGAAGGGAAATCCAACCTCGATCTTGGCGTGCTCAACGTGGCGATCTCCCAGGGCCGGGGAGATTATTCGGCGTATTACGGCAAGGAACCGCCGGCGCTACGTATCACCGATGCTCTCGGCGTTTCCAAAGACGTGAAACTGGCCGACTTCCGCGGCAAGTGGGTGTTGCTTGACTTCTGGTCGCTGAGTTGCGGAGAGTGTATTGCACGACACCTGCCAAATCTCACGAAGTTCTACGAAGAGCACGCGGAAGATCGTGAACGTTTTGAAATCCTCTCCATTTGCGTTACCAACGACGCCGACATCAAGTCGAGCACCCAGTTTGAGCCCTGGTTTTTGCCTTTGGCTGAAAAAGCCTGGGGCGGCAAGAAACTTCCCTATCCAGTGCTGATCGATGGCGAAGGTAAGACCAGGGCCGCATACGGGATCGGCCGTTTTCCAACGACGCTTTTGATCAGCCCTGACGGGCGCTTGGTGCAGTGGGGCGACGAATCGCTGCTGGCTGAGAAGCTAAAAGAAAAGTAGTCATTCGTGAATCAGGGCTGTGAGGAGCGGGGAATGAGCCACGCGTCGGGAGGCAGTTGATCGACGGAAGTCGACTGCCAGGGCGGCTTCGCGACGTTGAATTGTCCCAGGGCGTGAACGATTTTACTTTGAGCCCGCGACCGACACGAGCCCAACGCTTTCCTTCGCTGATTCGACCCCTTCACGATGAATAGCTTTACTATCCGACTCGCGCAGCCCGGCGATCAGGCTGCGGCTTACTACGTCTGCCTCAAGAC
>CAZUPX010001310.1:0-5774 GCA_964622155.1 uncultured Planctomycetaceae bacterium
CTCTTTCAGATCGGTCAATAGCGCGGCGATCGGCTGGTCGGTCTCGGCACAGTGCAGCTCGTGGTTCTTTTTCATCCCCTGGTGGGCGTCCCAGTTCTCGTCAAAGTGCCCGCCGCCGGAATAGACCTGCACGAAACGCACGCCGCGCTCGACCAATCGCCGAGCCAACAGACAGCGGCGGGCAAACTTCTCGGTCGTGGCGTTGTTCAGCCCGTAGTCTTCCAGCGTCTCGGCTGTCTCTTGGCCGAAGTCAACCGCGTCAGGTGCGTGCTGCTGCATGCGAAAGGCCAATTCGTAGCTTTCCAGCCGCGCGGCCAACTCCGTGTCGTGCGGCAGTCGCTCGCGATGCGCCTGGTTCAGCTCGCCCAACAGGTCAAGCTGCTGCCGCTGCTGGGCACGTGTCATGCCGCCGCGCGGCGAGAGATCGATAATCGGATCGCCGGCCGTGCGGAACTGCGTTCCCTGAAACGCGGCGGGCATGAAGCCGGCGCCCCAATTCGGCGCGCCGCCGATCGGGCCGCCGCGATGATCCAACAGCACTACGTAGGCCGGCAGGTTCTGATTGAAAGTGCCCAAGCCATACGTGACCCACGAGCCGAGGCTGGGAAAACCTTGCCGCAGCATGCCGGTGTTCATTTGCAGCAGGCCCGAGCCGTGGGCAAAGCTGTCGGCGTGGCAACTGCGGATGATCGCCATGTCGTCGACGCACTCGCCCACGCGAGGAAACAGACTCGACACCTCGATACCCGACTGGCCGTGCTTCTGGAAATCCCACAAGCTGCCCAACAGCGGCCGGCCGGTTGTGCGCACGGCGTCGGCGCCGAACCGCGGGTCGTTCTCGACCGCCGGCATGGGCTGCCCGTCGCGCTTGGTCAATTCCGGCTTGGGATCGAACAGGTCGACCTGGCTCGGCCCACCGTACATGAACAGAAAGATGCAGCTCTTGGCCTTGGGCGCGAAGTGCGCGAGCTTTTGTTCCTGCGGGCTCTTGCGGCGCGAGTCGGCGGCGACGGCCCGATTGAAGAAACCGTCCTGAGCCAGCAGGTAAGTAATCGCCGTGCCGACAAACCCTCCACCCGCCTGCCAGATGAACTCACGGCGCGTGCGCCCGCAGGGGGTTAGTCGCGGCAACGGATTGAGCACTGGATTGTTCATGAATGCTAGCTCACTCGCCACTGCATCCCCCTCACCCGGCTCGTTCCTCGCCACCCTCTCCCGCGAGGGGAGAGGGGCGCTTGTTGCCTTTGACCGATTCACTGAAGATACGCAAACTCGTTCGTGTTTAACAGCACCAGGCACAATGCCGCCAGCGCTTTCTGCGGCGCCTGCGCAACGTCGGCCGGGGCATCGGCGGTGATTTGTGATTGTTGCTGTGCCAGGAATTTCAACACGGCCGCGAACTCCTGATCGGTCGGCAAACGCGAAAGCGCCAAGCGATATGCGCGAATCACCTGCGAGCCGACGTCGCCGGGCGCCTCGCTTGCCAGGCGGCGGGCGAAAGCTTGTGCCTGCTCGTGAATGAACTCACCGTTGAGCAATGTCAACGCTTGCGGGGCCACGGTTGAGACAACCCGCTGCTCGCAGGTCTCTTCGGTGCTGGGGAAATCCAACACTTCCAACTCCGGCACCAGCAGCGTGCGCTTGACGAACACATACACACTGCGGCGGGCGGCCTCGCTCGGCTGCGACGTTTTCCAGCCGTCGCCGGGGCGTGATTGCGTTTCCAATACCTCTCGCGAAATCTTGGGATAGATGCTGGGTCCGCGCGACGCCAGGTTCAACTGCCCGCTGACGGCCAACACCGTGTCGCGCAGGGCCTCGGCCTCCATCCGCTGCGGGGTAAATCGCCACAACACGGTCCCGTCCGGGTCGGCCTTCTCGGCCTCGGAATTCGGGGCCGACGACATCTGATAGGTTTGCGAGAGCACCATGAGCCGGTGCATCCGCTTGAGTTTCCAGCCGCCGGACATCAACTCGCTGGCCAGCCAATCGAGCAGCCTTTGATTCAAAGGCGCCGCGCCCATCACGCCGAAATCGTTTTCCGTCGCCACGATCCCTTCACCAAAATGATGCTGCCACAGCCTATTGACCATCACGCGTGCTGTCAGCGGATGCTCGGGGCTGACGAGCCAGCGAGCGAGCTGCAATCGGCGCCCCGTCGAGCGCGGCGTAGGCGTGGCCGAAGCCGGCGGGGCATCGACAAGTACCGCCGGAAAGCCGGACGGGATCTCGTCGCCCGGTTGGCGCGGGTCGCCGCGGCGGAACACGCGGCTGGCCTCGGTCGTTGGCCCCTCTTCGTACCAGATATAACCCTTCGGCAACGCCGGCGGATACTGGGCCTTGGTCGCGGTCAGCTCGGCGTGCGACGCGTTCCAGCGCGCTCGCTGGTCGTCGTCGGCCAGCTCGTGCGTCAACTTCTCGATCTTGCCGGCGTGCTTTTCGAGCAGCTTCTTCTGTTTGTCGTCGCGCTTGGCCGGCTCGGTGGCCAGTGCCTGCATTGCATCCGCGGGAAGATCCTGGGCCGTCTTTGTCGCGTCAGCTTGCTTCTCACCCCCCGCGGCCGCCGGCGCGGATGCCGCAGCGGGGAGCCGGCCATCGGCCATCGCACGCTGACAGACTTGCCAGGCGAGCGTGCTGATCTGTTGCTCGAACTCGGCCTTGCGCGCGTCGAGTTCTTTCACGCGCGCGTGGTAGACAGCCACTTGTTCGTGCGGGCCAATGTCGCGGTCCAGGTCGGTACGGCCATTTTGCGGGCGTTTGAGCGGAGCGAAGATCGCCTGCCAGCGGGTGTAGTCCTTTTGTGAGAAGGGCTCGAACTTGTGATCATGGCAGCGGGCACAGCGAAGCGTCAGGCCGGTGAACGTGGCCGAAGTCGTGGCCACGATGTCGTCCAACTGGTCGTAGCGATCGGTCAGGGCGTCGGCCGGCTCATCGTCCCACGGACCCAGGCGCAGCATCGTGGTGGCAATCTGCGACTGCGCGTCAGAGCCATCGACCTCGTCACCGGCCAACTGTTCGGTCAAGAATTGGTCATAGGGCATGTCGCCATTGAAGGCCTCGATGACCCAATCGCGAAATCGCCAGGCTTGCGGCTTCAGGCCATCGCGCTCGTAGCCGTTGGTCTCGGCAAAGCGCACGACGTCAAACCAGTGCCGCGACCAGCGCTCGCCATATTGGGGACGGGCCAGAAGATCGTCGACGATTCTGTGAAAAGCCGTCGGACTGGTGTCGGCCAGATACGCGTCGAGCTCGGCCGGGGTTGGCGGCAGCCCGATCAAGTCGAGATACACGCGGCGCAGCAACGTGGCGCGACCGGCCGGAGGAGCCGGTTTGAGGCCAACTGCCTTCAACCCTTGGAGCACAAAGGCGTCGATTGGATTGCCGGCGCGACGCGGGTCGTCGAGCGCGGGAACGGCCGGCCGCTTGACGCTCTGGAACGACCAGTGGTCGCGGATGTCGGACTCGAACTGGTGCCGGCCGTAAGCCTCATCAGCCGACACAACCTTGGTGCGGGCTGCTCCAGCGAGCCACAGCCAGAGCATCGTATAGACAACCACCATGGCAAGCCGCGGCCACATGCGCTCTTGACCCTCGAAAGGCACAAAGGCAGGATACTCGGGTGGGATCGATCTCGCATCAATCATAACCGATTTGATGGCCGATTACCAACCCCGCGGTCCGGTGGAACGCGCACGTCCCGACTCTCACAGTGCGCCGTGCTCAGCGCGCAAGCATCGATTCGATTTCGTTTCCGATCCGTTCGATGAGCAATTCGAGTGATCCGGGAGCTACCAATGCGATCGACTCTTGATAGATACCCATTCCGTATGTGTCGGCCGTGGGCACGTAACCGGGACGCCAGCCGTCGGTCACGGTTGCGGTGACGATTGGCTTGTCGGGAAACCGATCGCGCAGCGACCGCTGCAAGAGGTTGTAGTGCTCGCCCGGCATCAGCACCCAGAAAGCATCGCCCCATTGGTAGATCGTCACACCGACGTTCAATTGCTTGCCCGCGGGTAGGCCACGGAGGCGCGCAAGTTGCCGCGTCATGCGCTCGATCTGTGCTCGACAATCGCGCGCTCGGGCCGAGTCGCCAACGTCGATCGCCGCACGCTCATCGGCCAGCCAACGCGCCAATTCGGCATCCGTCTGCTCGCGCGTCGGCAGGTCGGCGCGATAATCCAGCGCGACATTCAATGACCGGCATTGCCAACGGGATTTCTCGATTGCCGTTTCGCTTGGCAACGCGCGATAGTCCCACGTGCCAAGTGTGGCCCCCGAGACAACCGGGCCTGTGTACTCGAAGTGCGTGCCACCCTCGGGCAGCGATTCGAGTGCCGCCAGAGCGGCGTATCCCAATTGCCGTCCGTTGCACTCGGCAACGGCCACATCGCCGACATAGCAGTGTCGCGGACCCAGATCGCCTGAGGCGCCCTGCAAGAACAGGCACGGCGCGTCCGTGGCTCGCTCGACGACCTCGCGCATCGCGCCTACGTAATCGGGGCTGATGAGCGTATTGTCCCAGGCGAGCGTGGTGGGACGGCAGGCGTAGTTGACCAGCGTGGCGATCGTTTGCGACCCCTCGACAGTGACGCGAGCCACGAGCACCGTGTCGTCGCGAGGGCCAGACGGATTAAACCCGCACACGAACTGTCCGCTCTCGGCATCCCACAAATCGCGATTTTGAGCCAGATCGCAGCGACCGCGCCCGTAGGCGATGCGCGCCGGATGCATCGTCAACACGGCTTCGTCGGCTGCTTCGCCGATGCGCCGGGCGAGGAGTTCCAAATAGTCGGCGATCAACTCGCCCCCGGGCAGGTCAGCTCGAGCTGGGTCCATCAAGCCGGCCGCGTGCGTGTGCGACAGCGCGATGTGCAGCTCCTCAGGCTCCAGCCCCGCATCGCGCGCCGCCGTGGTCCGCAGGATTTCCATTTCCTCGGGCCAGAACAAACAATGGTCAACCGCCACGACAACCCGCGGCGTGGTGGTTGCGTCGCTGGCGCCACGTTCATCGAGCGGTGCGACGGCTAGCGCAGTGGCGACCAGCGGCCGATGCACGCCTGTGGCTCGATCGTGCGTGGCTGCTCCCCACATGCGGTGATAGATGCCCACCGGCGGTGTAATGTCGCGGCGGCCAACTCCGGCACGGCAAAAACTTTGTGGAAAATCGACGTGCGGCATTGCCAATACCCTAGCGGTCTGTCACGGCGTAATTATCGGGCTGGGTGCCATGGCCACGCTTCGTGGCCATGCTCGACTGTGCGCCTGGCATGCCCGCGAAGCGCGGGCATGGCACCCGAAAAACAGCATCTGACAATGTACTAGCTCGACTCGCAAATCAGGTGCGCCTTGACGAAGTCCTCGTTCAAAGTGACGCTCAACCCCGGCGCGTCGGGCACGGTGATCCAGCCGTCGACTGCTTGAACCCGCTCGTGCGTCAGCTCATGACGCAGCGGCGAGTCCTCGACGCAATCCTCAAACAGGAATGCGTCCCGACAAGTGCTCAGCCAGTGCAAGCTGGCGGCCGCGGTAATCGGACTCGTGTAACAGTGATTGCATAGCCGCGCGCCGCACTCTTCGACGCGGGCGCGTATGTACGCGGCGTCGGTAAAGCCGTTGCGCGACAGGTCGACCTGGTACACATCCAGCGCGAGGCGGTCGATCCAAGGCCGGAACGCCTCGCGGCCGCACTCCCCTTCGCCGGAGGCAATCGGCACGCTGGAGCGGTTTCGCAGCCACACGTACCCCTCGATGTCGTCCTCGCGCAATGGTTC